>JBOGJY010000407.1:0-14623 GCA_050745325.1 Terriglobia bacterium | reverse complement strand
CTTGCGAATAAGGCAAGCAGTTGCAGCCCACGCTGCAGCGCCGTGATCTGGTAGTTTCTCTTGCCCGTGGTTCTCATGGGATTCCCTCCGTCCGTCAAGCGCAGCCGCCAGCCAGTGAAAACTTAAGATTACCAAGCGAAAACCGGGCGCCGCAAGCCCGCGCTACGGCGAACCGCATAGAAGATCAATGCGTCCCGCGGCGCGCATTTTTGCGCTCTCCCAAAGCAAATCCTACCTTAAGGCGGTTCCGGCGGTGGTCCGGAGCCGCGTCACCGTTTCCTGCGCTTTTTCGAATAGCAGACCGTGCTCGCCACCCGCGCCCACAAATCTCATTCCTTTTTGAATCCACCCATTGGCTTGTTCGGCCGAGCGGCAATGGATTCCAGGCACGACGCCGTGTTTCTCGCAGGCCTCGATAAATTGGCTGATTGCCCCGGTGAGCTTTGGATGCTCCATGTCGCCCGCAACGCCTAAAGAAACCGAAAGGTCGGAAGGCCCAACCATCGCTACATCGATGCCCGGGGCCGAGAGCAAATCGTCCATCCTTTCGATGGCGGTTCGCGTTTCAATTTGGGCGATAACCATGGTATTCGCATTCAGGTGGGCGATAATCTCCGGCGCGCTGCTCTCCTTGTAATCAAGAAGAGGAGCCATGACTCCGAATCCGCGTTTGCCGAGCGGAGGAAAACGCATCCAGCTTATAGCTTCTTCTAATTGCGGGCGGGACTCCACCCGGGGCAGAATGATCCCCTGCGCGCCAGCGTCAAGGAACCGGGCCACCAGCGAGTAGTGAAGCTCCGCAACGCGGACCAGCGGCGTGATCCCGGCGCCCACGGCGGACGAAATCATATCGTGGATGGTTTCGAGGTCAAAGCTGCTGTGCTCGGCGTCGATAAAGACGTAGTCAAAACCGGCGGCGGCTAAAGCGCGAGGTATTTCCGCCGAACGGTACTGCTGCAGGGCGCACCCTAGCGCAATATCTTGATTTTGCAGGCGTGCAAGCGTGTGATTAATCCGCATGAGATCTCCTTAGGTGAGACTAACTCTGGATAGCAGCTGGACAGCCATTTTCTAATCTTTGGGGCGCCCGTCTTGTAGCGCAGGGTTCCCTACTTGAGTAGGGTTTAACCTTGCGGTTGTTCAGCGGTCCAAGCAAAAAGCCGCAGAGTTTTAACAACAAAACTCTGCGCTACAAAAATTAGAAACGTTGATTCTAAAGACTCGCTAGGCTTCGTTCCGTTAATTTTGTTGTTCCGCCTCTTCTCGTTGGGTCAAATTCTCTAATCTTTCTGCTTTGTCCCGCCACGCTACCCTTAATTCTATCTCATATCGAAAAGATGAATGAGATAAATGATACAGAAGAGACGGCTTTTTCGAACTCCTTTGGGATCTGGAACATTCCAGGTTTAATATAATTGCAAAATCGAAAATAGCAAGATGGATTTCGAAAACGCTTGCTTTGGCGCTGCCCGTTACGGTAGCGTGTCTTTCTTACTTCGCAGATGGAAAGATTCAATTCTATGAGCGGCCAAGCTGCGGCGCCAACCCGAATCCGCTGGCTGATTGTGGTTTGGGTGGCCTTCATCGGCTCGATCAGCTACCTCGACCGTGTCAACATCTCAATCGCAGGCCATTCCATCGCGCAGCAGTTTCATCTGAGCGATCCCCAACTGGGGCTGGTTTTCAGCGCCTTCGCGATCGGCTACATGCTGTTTCAGTTGCCTGGCGGCTGGCTGGCGGACCGCTTTGGCCCGCGCCGGGTGCTGCTGATCGGGGCGCTCTGGTGGGCGGTTTTCACCAGTCTTACGGCCTCTGTTCCTGCGGGGGCCGTGGCCGCCCTGCTGGCGTTGTGGGGCGTGAGATTCCTCCTGGGGGTGGGGGAATCCGTCATGTACCCCAGCTCAAACCGATGGCTGGCGGAGTGGATTCCGACCGCCGAGCGCGGGGTTGCAAACGGCATCATCTTCGCCGGCGTGGGCGCGGGAGCGGCATTCACTCCGCCCATTGTCGCCTCCATCATGATCCGGTACGGCTGGCGCGCCTCGTTTCACATCTGCGCTGTGCTGGGAGTGGTGGGTGGGCTCGTTTGGCTGTGGCTGGCGCGCAATCGCCCTGACCGCCACCCGTGGGTCAACAAGGCGGAGATCGATCTCATTGCGAGCGGGATCGATCGCGGCGGGGGGAGTGTGGCGGCGCGGCTTCCGTGGCGGGCGCTTTTTTGCAGTAAAGACGTCTGGGTTCTGACCTTCAGCTACTTCTGCTTCGGCTACACGGCTTACATCTTCTTCACCTGGTTTTTCATTTATCTCACCACGGTCCGGGGTCTCAATCTAAAAACCGGCTCCTACTACGCGATGCTTCCGTTCATTGCGATGGCGGTTTGCTCGGCGGGGGGCGGGGTCATCAGCGACGTGGTCACGCGGCGGATGGGCCGCCGCTGGGGACGTTGTGGGGTGGGGGCGCTCGGCCTTTTGGGAGCCGCGGTGTTTGTGGCGCTCGGCTCCAACGCGCATAGCGCGGCGGCGGCGAGCGTCATCCTGGCCGGCGGCGCGGGCTCACTCTACATCGCACAAAGTTCGTATTGGTCTGTCTCGGCAGACTTGGGCGGCGGTTCTTCGGGAACGCTTTCCGGACTGATGAACATGGGAGCGCAGCTTGGCAGCGCCATTACCGCGGCGCTCACCCCGGTGATTGCCGCCCATCTCGGCTGGACTTTTTCTTTTCTGATTGCCGCCGGTTTGTGTTTTCTCGGCGCGCTTGCCTGGCTGGCGGTGAATCCCAGCCGCAGCCTCGCGCCCGCAATCGCGGCGGAGGCGCCATAGTTGGGGCATTCCCGGATGGCCGCGCGCCGCGCTTTTTGCGATGGGTGTGGCCGAAGATTGATGCTGTAGCGGCGGCCTCTGACCGCCGCTACAACCGCAGTTGTCACCCAGACTCTAAAGGACGGCGTTACAGGACTATGTATTTTCCGATGGCAACGCTAGCGAGGCTCCGCCCCAGACCGATGAGTTGTGGCGCCGCCGCGAAGCGGTGGAACCTGAATAGCCGTGGGCGAAGCCCACGGAACGCGACCCGCGATCACCCCCTAGCAACCCCGGCGGGGTTGAATATCGCCAAATCAGGCCATCATCAGCGCATCAATTGTTCGGCCCCATCAGGGCCGGTCGGCTTCCCTGCCTGTGACCGTGGGTTTCACCCACGGCTATTCGTGTTGCTCCCCTTCGGGGAGTTAGCGTGAGAACCGCCGCTACAACCGCCGCCACCCCGGCCGAGCCGGGGGAACTTCTAATTGCATTAAGTTTGCGCCTTTACCTTGCTGGAGCGGGATTCGAGCTTTCGCAGACGAGCGTCAAATGCCTTCAGGGTTTCTTGCGTTTCGGCGTCAGAGCGCCGGGCAGCGCGCAGCGCGTGTGGGAACGATTCCGTGTGCACCTTGATCGCGGCGATCTGCGGCCTGCCTTCCGCGATTTCCTCATCGAGTTTCGTCAGCTTTTCATGCGCGGCGGAGGTAGCTTTCGAAAGCAAGTCAAAATTAGAGGCGCACCTCGCATCCAGCTTGATAAGCTGTTCCCGCAAGAGGGCGGTTGTCCGGGAAAGCTGGTCGATCCTATCTGGCACAGCAGGCATAGCAGGATCGCCACCATCCATCGTCGCCGCGCGCTCATGCTGGGCCAGGCGCTCGTGCAGGGTATTGATGGCCCTGGAAAGCTGATCGAATGCCCCCCGATGCTCTTTTTCGATCGCGGCTAACTGCTCGCGCAGACCCACTACGGCTTTGGAGTGCTGGTTCAGAGCCAAGGCAACCTTGGTAAAATTCTCCTCAATGCCATCCATGCCGGAGGCAGAGGGTGACTCGCACGAACTGGCGGTTAAATTGGCGGTCCTGTTTGAATAGTCGAGCATTAGAGACTCCTCATGATTGAAGTCATGCATCGCGCATGTCGCGGGATGCTTTTAAGAGTCCCCTCATCTTTGGCAGTAGATTCCGCGTTGCGCTTAGGCGCCTCGTCATTGAGAAAGGCTATTTCGTGAAAAGCAGGCGGGCACTATGCGAGCAAACTGTCCGGCGCCACGCTCCGTACAGAATTCAGAGCAAATCAGCGGCCAAAGTGAATTGCCGCTGAGATAAAGCAAGAAAACGGATACGGAGCTTGCTGTTTGGCGCATCACCATAGGGGCAAACCACACATACTCGCGGGTTGCTGGAAAAGTGGATTTCGTCTGGTGGCGCATACATCGCGCTTATTGCGATGTTTGCGATGAACAAGCCGCACACATCGCAAATGCGGCCATGTGTGCGCCACCCAGGTCATGGTGCGACGTTGTGCTAAATATGGCGATTAAATTGCACTCTCATCCGGCTTTAGGCGTAAAGACTAGAATCCAGATTTTCTCGCGGAGGCAAGGAATGCCGGTTGCGGATGCGAACACGTTATTCCAAGCGATTGGCACGCTCGCGGAGAATGCCGCCGCGCAGGCGGACTTTAACCAGGTTCTAGCTTCACGTGTGCTTGAGATTGAAAAACTGGTAAGGCGTCTCGGGCGTCCCGCGTCTACGTTTTATGCCGGCGACCACCTTGCTGTCACCCGAGTGCTAGAGCGGTTTCTGATGTACGCTGACACTCGAGACTTGGGTATCACCCCCCATCTACTTACTAATGGCGAGTGGGAGCCCAGCATCACAGCGTTCCTGCTGGACTCGATAAAACCGGGAATGACGATGGTCGACATTGGGGCGAACATTGGTTATTTCACCTTGCTCGCGGCATCGGCGGTGGGGGAGAAGGGTACGGTCTATGCTTTTGAACCGCTTCCTCGAAATTACGAGCTTCTGCAAAGGAACGTGATCGTCAATTGGTATTCTGGCCGGGTCCGATGCTTCCCTTATGCGCTACTCGACCAGTCGAAACAAATCGATCTTCACACTACCAGCTCCATGCCTTCGAGCAGCAGCCTTTTTCTTACTGACGTTGAGGGAGTGCCCGTGCACTTAAGCGACGCGGTCTCAATCAGAGCGAAGACCCTTGATGAAATGGTTCGAGAGCGCGTGGATCTGATGAAGATTGACGCTGAGGGAAGCGAGCCGTTTATCTTCGAGGGAATGAAAGACGTGCTGGCGCGCAGCCCCGGAGTTAAGATTGTCATGGAATTTCATATCCCGGCCCTTCAGTCAGCAGGCCAAGACCCAAAACAATTCATCGAGCGGCTGACAGGTCTGGGCTTTTCGATCCGGCAATTGACCTGGGATGGACATATTCTTGAAGGGAATGATATGAATCTCTTCGCATATCCGCTCAATACATTGCTCCTGTCCAAGCCGTAACTGCTCCAAAGAGTTCCAAACTGCCGTTCTATAACCTCCCCATTGCGTTCTCCGAAAAAGCTCCGAAACCCGGACCACCTTTTCCTCGGGGCCGGAAGAAGAGCTTGGAGCGCAGCGCGAAGTCGTTGATAATCAGACGATGCGCTTTGCATTTTTTGTCGCTCTCCGGTACCTGAAGGCGAAGCGGCGTCAATCCGTCATTTCCGTGATCACGTTGATCTCCGTGCTCGGCGTGATGGCGGGCGTGTGCGCGCTGGTGGTGGCGCTATCCATCAATAACGGATTCAGGGAGGATCTCGAACAGCGATTGCTTGGCGCCACAGCGGACATCAATCTGCTCCATCCCCAAGACAACACGATTGTGAATTATGGCGCGCTTGCGAATCGTCTCTCACGCCTGCCACACGTGGTGGCGGCGGCTCCCGAGCTCTACGAAGAAGTGTTTATCTCGAGCGCGCAAAAAGGCCAAGGGATCGTCTTAAAGGGGGTTGAGCCGGAGCGCGAGGCGAAAGTAGGCGATCTGCTGCGGCGCCTCACCAGTGGATCTCTGAAAGACCTTTCCGAAACGTTTCCTAACGCCGACGCGATCATCATTGGCAGCGAGCTGGCAAACGAGCTCGGCGCGCGCGTGGGAAGCGCGGTCGAGATTATCAGCCCGCAAGGTTATCTGACCCCGCTTGAGATTGTACCGAAGTACCGGAACTTCCGGGTTGTAGGAATCTTCACTTCCGGATTCTATGATTTTGATGCGACGTGGGCCTTCACCAACCTGACTGCGGCGCAGCGCCTGTTCGACCTGACGAATGTCGTCTCGGTGATCGGGTTCAAGATTGACGATGTCAACCGCGCGCCGGAAGTGGCGGAGGCCATCCGGCAAGCCGCGGGAAAGGGTTATGACACCACCACCTGGATGGAGCAGAATCATTCGCTTTTCACCGCGCTGCGGCTCGAGCGGCTGGTGACGTTCCTGACCATCGGATTAATCGTCCTCGTAGCGGCGCTCAACATCTTCATCACGCTGGCGATGATGGTGATGGAGAAGAACCGCGAGATTGCGGTGATGATTTCCATGGGTGCGCGCCGGCGGCAGATTTGGGCCATCTTCACGCTGCACGGTGTCATGATCGGAACGCTGGGCACTGTCCTCGGGCTCGCGGCGGGCTATGCGGGATCGTGGGCGGCGAACCGCTACCAGATCTTCCATATTCCCGCTGACGTTTACGCGCTTTCTTACGTCCCGTTTCACTCGCGGCCCTGGGACGGAGTTTGGATCGCCGCGCTGGCGATTGGAGTGAGTTTCCTGGCGACGATTTATCCGTCGCTTTCCGCCACCCGGCTCGCGCCGGTTGAGACTCTAAGGTACGAATGATTGAGATTGAATCATTGGATCATTTGTTTTGATTGATGCAATGCTCCAATAGCTCAAAAGCTGTGAAGAAATGAGTTGACAAACAAAAAGCTTCACGCAAAGGCGCAAGGCTGCAAAGTTCCGCAAAGAAACTTAAGAGGTTTCACTTTGCATTGCTTTGCGCCTTGGCGTCTTTGCGAGAGGCCGTTGAGTTTTTTACTACTTTTTAATCCATGACAACTTTATTGCGCGCCGAAAACCTGGCGAAGGTCTACCGCTCCGGTGATGATGAAGTGGTAGTCTTCGACGATCTGAATGTCGAGATTCGGAAGGGAGAATTTGTGGCGCTGGCGGGTGAATCCGGAGCGGGCAAGAGCACGCTGCTCCACCTGATGGGCGCTCTGGACACTCCAACGCGCGGTGAGGTATACTTTGCTGGGGAGAGGGTAAGCGGTTATAACGCTCGCGAGCGCGCGATTTATCGTAACGTGAAGGCCGGTTTTGTATGGCAGATGCACTACCTGCTGCCGGAATTCAGCGCGCTCGAGAACGTTATGATGCCCGGCCTGATCGGTGGCGGAAATTTCGAGGAGATGCGCCGCCGCGCCACAGACCTCCTGGCTGAGGTAGGATTGGAACGAGCCGGAACGAGGCAGACGGGAGAACTTTCGGGTGGTGAGCAGCAGCGGGTGGCGCTGGCACGGGCGCTGATTAATCGCCCGGCGCTGTTGTTAGCCGATGAACCGACGGGGAACCTGGACTCGCGCTCGGCAGAGCGTGTTGCGGAGTTGCTGGAAAAGCTGCACCGGAATCATGGACTGACCTCGGTGCTCGCTACGCATAATATGGAGTTGGCCCAGCGCGCGCACCGCATGTTGCGGCTGGCCGGCGGGAAGCTGAAGGAAACGACGCTTCCCGGAGTTCAGTAAGAGGGGGAAACTCGAAGGGCAGGCCGGAAAGGTGGGAAAATGAGGTATGCATTGATTTTCTTCACGCCTCTTCACGGTGAATTTAAAACGCCCGGCATTGGCCTTCCCGGATAGGTTTTTTTGCATCTGATTGTAATGTCCGGAGGGGCCGGCCAGCCCTGAACTACCTGCGCAGGCTTCTGAGAGGTGTGGGGCGATGTTTGAGAAATATACGGAGAAGGCGCGTCGCGTCATATTTTTCGCTCGTTATGAAGCGAGCCAGTTTGGAAGCAGTTTTATCGAGACAGAACATCTTCTACTGGGCCTGCTGCGCGAAGACAAGGCCCTGACCAACCGTTTCCTGCGTTCCCACGCTTCCATCGAATCCATCCGCAAACAGATTGAAGGCAAAACAACGGTCCGCGAGAAAGTTTCGACTTCCGTAGACCTGCCTTTGAGCCAGGAGTGCAAGCGCGTGCTGGCTTTCGCCGCCGAGGAAGCCGACCGCCTATCGAGCAAACATATCGGCACCGAACATCTCCTCATGGGTCTGCTGCGCGAAGAAAAGTCATTCGCAGCGGAAATCCTCCACGAGCGCGGGTTGCGTCTTTCCTCCCTGCGCGATGAACTGAGCAGGTCCCAGAGTGAAAAAATGTCCACCAATCGACCGAAGGAAACGTCGTTGCTGTCCGAGTTCAGCCGCGACCTTACCCAGGCAGCCCTGGAAGGCCAGTTGGACCCGTTGGTGGGGCGGGAAAACGAGTTGGAGCGGGTGATCGAGATCCTGTGCCGCCGCACCAAAAATAACCCGGTGCTGATCGGCGAGCCGGGCGTGGGCAAGACGGCTATTGTGGAAGGGCTGGCCCAGCGGATCTCCGATGGCGCCGTTCCGTCGTTCCTCGCCGATAAGCGCATTCTGGCTCTGGACCTTTCGCTCATCGTGGCGGGTACCAAGTATCGCGGCCAGTTCGAAGAGCGCCTGAAGACGATTATGAAGGAATTGATGGAGGCGCAGAACGCCGTGATCTTCATCGATGAGCTTCATACGTTAGTCGGCGCGGGCTCGGCGGAAGGGTCGCTCGACGCGGCCAATATCCTGAAGCCGGCTCTCTCGCGGGGCGAGATCCAGTGCATTGGCGCGACGACCCCGTCCGAGTACCGGAAATCGATCGAGCGCGACCGGTCGCTCGAGCGCCGCTTCCAGTCGGTCAAGGTGCCTCCACCTTCCGAGGGCGATGCCGTCAAAATTCTGTTCGGCATTAAAGAACGCTACGAGAAATTTCACGCGGTCACCTACACCGACTCCGCAATCCGCTCGTCCGTGTACCACTCCAGCCGTTATATTCCGGACAGGTTCCTGCCCGATAAGGCGGTTGATCTCATCGACGAAGCGGGCGCGCGTGTGAAGTTGCAGCAAAGCACGCTGCCCGAAGAGATGATTGACGCGCAGAAGCGCATCAAATTCGTCGTGCACCGCATGGAAGCGGCAATCGCCAATCATGAATTCGAAAAGGCCCGCTTCTACTCGGACGAGGAGCGTAAAGAGCGCGAAAATCTGAAAATGCTGCGCGAAAAGTACAATATCGACGACACCGCTACCGGTGAAGTCGGCGAGTCAGACGTCGAAGAGGTGGTTGCGCGGTGGACCGGGGTGCCGGTTACTGCGATCAAAGAAGAAGAGATGTCGAAGCTCCTGCGCATTGAGGATGAGCTGCACAAGCGCGTGGTGAGCCAGGACCGCGCGATTTCGGCGCTGGCTCGCGCCATCCGCCGCTCGCGCGCCGGCCTCAAGGCGCCTGGCCGTCCGGTGGGATCGTTTCTCTTCCTCGGCCCCACGGGCGTGGGCAAGACGGAAGTGGCGCGCTCCCTGGCCTCATTTCTGTTCGCCTCGGAACGGTCCTTGATCCGTTTCGATATGTCGGAATTCATGGAAAAGCACTCGGTTTCAAAGCTAATCGGCTCACCGCCCGGATACGTGGGTTACGAAGAGGGCGGGCAGCTTACGGAGCGCGTCCGGCGCGCGCCTTATTCGGTGATTCTGCTTGATGAAATCGAAAAGGCCCATCCCGATGTCTTCAACATTCTTTTGCAGGTGTTTGAAGACGGGCAGTTATCGGACGGCCTGGGCAACACGGTTGACTTCAAGAACACCATTATTGTGATGACCTCGAACATTGGCGCCCGCTATTTAGAGCGGCGGAACAATCTCGGCTTTCAGTCGGCCAACATGGAGCTAACGGATAAAAAAGTTGAAGCCATGGTGATGAGCGAAGTGAAGCGCCTGTTCAATCCCGAGTTTCTGAACCGGCTGGACGAGGTGATTATTTTCAACGCGCTCACAGACGAAGACTTGCTGCAAATTATCGAGTTGCTGGCTGCGAGCATCAACGTCAATCTGGCGCAGAAGAATATTTCCATCAGCCTTTCGCAAGAGGCGGCGCGCTGGATTCTTGAAAAGACCTGTGGGGACCGTTCTTATGGCGCCCGGCCGCTGCGGCGCGCCTTGCAGAAGCACTTGGAAGATCCCCTTTCGGAAGCTCTCATTCAGGGTGAAATTCAGGCCCCAGCCGTTTTGGAAGTGATCGTGGGGAGCGAGGGACTGTACTACCGGCCCGTGAACGATACTCTCGTGACTGCGACGCCGCTCTCCCACTAGTGCTGCACTGGGAAATGCGTAAGCCTGTAGCGCCGCCCTTTAGGGCGGCCTGTGCCGGGCGTAAAGCCCGGCGCTACATTCAGGCCAAGGGTCAGTTTGAGTTGTAGCGGCGGGTTAACCCCACCATCTTGTGGCGGCATAAAGCCGCCCCTACATCAAACTGACTCACTTCCAAAAATACCAGGCCATTCCCAAAGAAGGCGATCTTCTATAAGATAGTACGTTCCGGGCGCGTGTCCCCCGGCTGATTTTTGAACTTTCGATACGGGGTAAAGGGGAAGCACTGTTCTTTTCAATTCCAATAGGGCCCTTCAGGAAGCGGCTTCGCTGGCCTGTTTGCATCCTCGCGCTGTGGGCGGCGTGTCTGCTTCCCGGACACCGGCTCCGCGCACAGGAGAATTCGGCGCCCGCGAAGACCTCTTCTCCAGCTCCCCAGAATCAGACGCCGAAGCAGCCTCCTTCATCCCAGGGACAAAAGCAAAAACAGCCGCCGCCCTCTTCCTCGCAAGGCATTCAACTGGAAAACCCGGGAACGGCCCCTGCCGAAGGTCCGCAGAAATCACAACCCCAGCAGCAACCGCCTTCTAACGGCGGAATTCAGCTTCAGGCGCCGGGCGTTGCCCCTTCCGCCCCCAAACCGAAGGCCCCCGAGAAAGCGCAAACCATCGTTACCGCCATTGATTTCCGGGGCAACCGGCGCATCCAGAGCTCTGCCTTGATGGCGCGCATCACCACCCGGCCGGGGCAGGTCTACAACGAGAATGATATCGAGCGCGATTTCATGGCCTTGTGGAATACCGGATACTTCGACGACATCCGGGCCGTCGCCACCGACGATCCCAAGAATAAGAACGGGAAAATGATCACCTTCTTCGTGCGCGAAAAGAAGCTGGTGCGCAGCATCGAATACAAGGGGATGAGCTCGATCACCGAATCGGACGTCATGGACCGTTTCCGTCAGGAGAAAGTCGGCCTCTCGATCATGTCCCAGTTCGATCCGGTCATCATCAAGCGGGCCGAGGTTGTGCTCGAAGAGATGCTTTCGGAAAACGGCCGGCAGTTCGCCACCGTGACCGCCCGTACACGCGACATCCCGCCGGATTCGGTCGCGCTCACGTTTGTGGTGGTGGAAGGCCCGAAAGTGAAGGTCGGCAATATCCGCTTCAGCGGGAATACGGCCTTTTCCAACAGCAAGCTGATCGAAGCCATGAAATACTCTAAACCGATTGGCTTGCCGCCCTGGTTCTGGATCTTTCACCGGACGTACAACCACGACAAGATGGAGGCCGACCTGGAAAAGATTCGCGAGCTTTACCGGAATCACGGCTACTTCTTTGCCCTGCCCGGCCCCGAGCCCATTGTCCATACGGTGACCACGCACCGCCGCCTGCCTTTTATCTTCTTTGGCAAAGGGACCGGACGGCGCGTTGACGTCACCATCCCGATTCAACAAGGCCAGCAATTCCATCTCGGCAGGTTCGTCATTCGCGGCAACAAACTCTTCAAGGAAGACGCGCTCAAGCGCGTGCTGGGTATGAACACGGGCGATATCTTCAACGCCAGCAAACTTCAGGACGCGCTCAAGAATTACACCAAGCTCTACGGCGAGTATGGATATATCAATTTCACCGCCAACCCCGATATTGAGCCGGACCGCCAGCGGCACGTCATCAACCTGGCGCTCGATTTCGACGAGGAGCACCAGTACACGGTGCACCGCATCAACTTCAGCGGCAATACAAAAACGCGGGACGAAGTCATCCGGCGCCAGATTCTGCTGGCCGAAGGCAGCGTCTTCAACACGGCTCTGTGGGACCTCAGCGTTTACCGCATTAACCAGCTTGGCTACTTTAACCCGCTCAAGCCAACCTCGGAAGACGCCACGGGTCCGGGCAAGTATCAGGGAGTGACGGTGGTGCAGAACAACCAGAACCACACGGTGGATCTGGACGTGGCGCTGAAGGAAAAGGGAAGAAACTCCATCGGATTTTCCGGCGGCATCAGCGGCATCGCCGGCAATTTTGTGGGCGCCAACTACGCCACGCAGAATTTCCTCGGCCTGGGAGACACGCTGAGCGTCAGCGGACAGTTCGGCACTTTTGTGGACGCTGCCTCGATTGGCTTCACCGTGCCTTACTTGTTTAACCGCCCCATGACCGCAGGGTTTACGCTTTTTCTCAACGATTATCATTTTGACGAGCTCCAGCAATACGGCGCTCTCTTCGGGGTCAACCTGAAATCCCAGGCGAATACGCTGCTCGGCCAGACTTACTTCCAAAACTACCAGCAGAATTCGAAAGGCTTCACCGTCTTCGGCCAGTATCCTCTGCGCCACACGTTCGCCCGCCTGGGTCTCACCTACACCTTCAGCGTGAGCAGCCTGCAAACCTTCAGCGCGGCCTCGCAAAGCCTGTTCCAGTCACTCGATTACGGCCAGTTCGCGGGACCCAGCCAGTTGAGCGGCATTAAGCAGAGCATGATCCAGCCGACTTACTATTACAATAATGTGGATAACCCGGTTAACCCGCATCGCGGCAAATCGATCTCCGCGTCGCTGGGTTTTTCGGGCAGCATCCTGGGCGGCAACGTGGACACCATCACGCCCAATATCAACGCCACGTATTACCACCCTATCCGCCACGGCCACGATACATTAGCTTTCCGCTTTGAGGCCTCCACCATTTCAGGCTATGACGGTAAAGTGCCTCCTCCATTCCAGCGCTTCTACATGGGCGGCCAATACGACATTCGCGGCTTCAACACTTACAGCATCAGTCCGGTGGTTTTCTTCCCCACGGTAGGGCAGGTTTGCAACCGCGACGCCGCGGGCAATCAAATCTGGGCCACCGGCGCCAATGGCCAGCGGCTGGTGGGCACTTGCGGCTCCTTCACCAGTTTTCCTTATAACACCATCGAGGTGCCGGGCGGCGATACGATGGGCCTTTTCAGCTTCGAATACCGTATCCCCATCTTTACTCAAGACGTGACGCTCGCTTACTTCATCGACACCGGTGACGCGTTCATCCTGCGTCCAAGCCAGCTCAAGTTACAGCCCAACGCGCTCTCCGCCATCAGCAGCGAGTTTCCCTTTTTCCAGGTTCCTACAAACCACCTGGAACCGGTTTCCGGCCTGAACTTTCACCTGCGTAGCTCGACCGGCATCGCGCTCTACGTCAACCTGCCGGTGGTGCACGCGCCGATTGAGGTTTACTATGGCTACAACTGGCTGCGGCTGAAGAACGCCTATGCGACGCCTCCGCAGGAACTTCCGCCCATGTCGCTGTTTCCCAATATAGCCACTTACGATTCGGTGCTGCCTTATTTCGAGCGCCAGGTGTTTTCGGAGCCGCACGGCCTTGCGGGCTTTACCGTGCAGCGGTCATTCTAGTTGGTCGCTGAAAAAGTCGATTTTGTCATGCTGAGCGGAGCGAAGCATCTGCTTTTTGCATTGAAAAGGAAAAATTTAGATTCTTCGCTGCGCTCAGAATGACAGGCTCCAAGCCCTTTTTCAGCAACCTGTTAGCGCAGCGGCTGTAGCGGCATCGCCGGCTGGAACTTCAAAAATGCTATGATTTTTTATTCTTTGATGAAGGAGTTTGCATGAGAAACTTAATCACCAAACTGGCGGTTATAGGGTGCGTCCTCGCGGCGCCCGCGTTGACGCTTGCGCAAGCCCAAGGCGGGGAGAAAATCGGGATCATCAATCTGCAGCAGGCGATCGCCTCTACTCAAGAAGGCAAGCAGGACCTGGCGCAGCTCCAGAAAAAATACGCCCAGAAGCGGGCCGGCCTGCAACAGCAGGATAAGGACATTACCGCTCTTCAGGACCAATTGCAGAACCAGAGCAGTATGCTGAGCGACGAAGAGCGGTACAAGATCGAGCGCGAGGTCAGCGACAAGCAGCGCCTGCTCAAAGAAGGGCAGGATGACTACCAGTATGATACGCAGGAGGACGAGCAGGAAGTGGTAAGCTCGGTCGGAGCCAAGATGATGAAGGTGGTTAACCAGTATGCCACCGAGCAACACTTCTCGCTCATCATTTCGAACCAGCAGAACCTTGTGCTTTTTGCCGCAAAGCCGGTTGATATCACCGCGGACATCATCAGGCTGTACGACGCCGCGAATCCGGTGACATCGGCTTCAGGCTCAACTTCAAAAACTGCTCCGCCCAGCACGGCGAAGCACTAATAAGTTATTAAAAGGGGCGCGGACGGGCCGGAACATTGATGTCTGCGCTGCGGGAGACGGCGGCGAAAAGGCGTCCCGTTTATCCCATTTGTCTCAGAAGTCTCATCGTGGCGTGTTAGGCTTGATAGTGCGGCGGCCGTTCCCGATTTTGGATTGGTGTAGCGGTGGCCTCTGGCCGCCGGTTTTTAATAGTAAAGACC
>JBOGJY010000406.1:0-4687 GCA_050745325.1 Terriglobia bacterium | reverse complement strand
CCCTCACCCAGCTCGCCGCTCCCGCCACCCTCGCTCCAGCGGGGAGGGGCATAGTGGATGAAGCCAATGCGTCGGCTACTCAGGGGCGCTCGCCGGGAATATTCAGCCGGATGCTGTAGATGCTGGTGCTGGCGCAGATATAAAGCGTCTTACCGTCAGCGCCACCCCAGGCAACGTTGCCGACCCGCTCAGGCGGGTGAATCGTGCCCAAATGTTTACCCTGCGGGGAGAAAATCCAAACGCCGCCTGGGCCGGCGCTATAGATGTTGCCTTTGACGTCTACCTTCATCCCGTCGGGCGCCCCAACCGAGTGATCCGAAGTCGCGTCGTAGAACACGATTCCATCCGTCAGGCTACCGTCCGGTTTCACGCGGTAGCGCATCCAGAGTTTTTTAGGCTCGCTGTTATTGACGTAGAGATATTTGTAATCGGGCGAAAAGGCGATGCCATTGGGCCGCGTCAAGTCAGAAATGAGCAATTGCAGCTTGCTTTCATCGGGAGGCGCGCCGGCCTTATGCGAAACCGCATCGAGTATGCGGTAAACGCCGTTCACTTTCAGCTCTTTGTGCGGGTCTTGATCGCTTTGGGTGCGCAGCCCGTAGGGTGGATCGGTGAAGTAGAGCGCGCCGTGCGGCCCATAAACCAGATCATTCGGGCTGTTCAATCGCTTCCCTTCGTACTTGTCGGCGAGAATCGTTCGCGTGGCGTGAGGGCTGAGTGATTCGAGCCGCCAGATGTCGCGCTGCGCATGGCCGGCCACGGTGAGACGGCCTCGCGGATCGAGCGTCATGCCGTTTGATCCCGGCTCAGGGCCCCCATAGGGAGTTTTGCCCAGGTAGCCGCTCGGCTGCATAAAAATGCTCACACCCTGGTTAGGCGCCCATTTACGAATGCTGTTGCTCGGAATTTCTGCAAACATCAGATAGCCGGCGTGAATCCAGATAGGGCCTTCGGTCCACTTGAATCCCGTGGCCGCCCGCTCGATCTTTGCGTTCGCGGGAACGATTTGATTGATGGCTGAGTCGAGCCTTTCGACGGAGCCAGACGCTTGCGGCCATGCCAGCGTGGCCACGAGTGTAAATTGAACTAGAAAGGAGAAAACGATTTTGGCTTTTGTCATGCGCGAGATTGTACAACGAGCATTTATCTGAAGCAAATGACTTTTTGGGGGTGCGTGAGCCGGCTTTCGCTTTGGACGGGCCAGGTAACGCAGACCTCGGAGTTTGGGTCTGCAGCTTTTGATTTTCAACGAACTGCGGACCTACCAATCAGGTCCGCGCTGGCTCGTAGCGCAAGGTTACAAACTCATCCATCCCTCGTCCGCAGAAAATCCAAAGGGTTGGCTTCTGGCGATTCTCTTTCGATCCCGCCTCCATTCCCGCTGACCTTGGCGGGCGGTTCGGGTTCTTCCGCGGCCTCGCCGGGCGCAAGGAACAGATTCGATTCAAGGCCATACTGCCGCCGGTAAAGCTCGGCGTAACGGCCCCCGGCGGGAAGGAGCGACTCGTGCGTGCCGCGCTCAACAATCATGCCCGCTTCGACCACCAGGATTTGATCCGCTTTGCGGATGGTCGAAAGCCGGTGAGCGA
The DNA here is from genome assembly GCA_050745325.1 of Terriglobia bacterium. Classification (GTDB taxonomy): domain Bacteria; phylum Acidobacteriota; class Terriglobia; order UBA7540; family UBA7540; genus RH2-MAG17b. The sequence goes on along the minus strand of JBOGJY010000406.1, from coordinate 3,098 downwards.
TCACGAATGTCGTCCTGCCTTTCAACAGGTAGGAAAGCCCTTCTTGAATCTGGCCTTCGGATTCGGAGTCCAGGCTCGACGTGGCCTCGTCGAGAATCAGGATGCGCGGGTCGGCCAGAATCGCGCGGGCGATGGAGACGCGCTGCCGTTGTCCGCCGGAGAGCTTCACGCCGCGCTCGCCCACGATCGTGTCATAGCCTTTTTCAAAAGACTCCGCAAATTCGTCTACGCGCGCGATGCGGCAAGCACTCAGAATTTCGGCTTCGGTTGCGTTTGGGCGCGAAAACGCCACGTTCTCGCGGATGGTTCCGTCGAAAAGAAACGATTCTTGCAGCACCACACCAAGCTGGGTGCGAAATGAATCCAACCGCACCGTGGCGAGATCGACGCCATCCACGAAAATCCTGCCGGAGGTTGGGGTGTAAAAGGCGCAAATCAGGCCAATGGTGGTGGATTTGCCCGAACCCGAAGAGCCAACAAGCGCGGTGAGTGACCCCGGCGGCGCATGGAAACTTATCTCGTGGAGGACGGGTTTGCCCTTGTCGTAAGCGAAGGAAACATCCTCAAAGCGGATGTCGCCACGAACCGCGCCGAGCGAAACCGAACGCCGCGGGTCATCGTCTTCGGGCCGCTCGGCGAGCACTTCGCGCGTGCGCTCGAGCCCGGCCATGGCCTCGCTGAGTTGCGTGCCGATGCCGACCACCTGCATGACGGGCGCAATCAGCATGGCAAGAAACATGGTGTACGTAACAAACATGCCCACGGTCATGCGATGGCTTAAGTACTGGTGCGCCCCGAGATACATAATCAGGGCGCCCACCACGCCCATCAGCACGGTGGCCGAGAGGCTCATGAAGGAGGTAGCGTTCAGCGTGTGGATCACGTTTTCGAGCAAACGCTGCACTCCGTCGAAAAACACCTTTCCCTCGCGTTCTTCGGCGTGATAACCCTTGACCACGCGGACGCCGCCAAGCGATTCGGTCAGTCGCCCCGTGACTTCGGCGTTGATCTTCCTGCGCTCGCGGAAGATGGGCCGAATGATGGCAAACGCTTTGTTAAGGGTCAGGCTGAAAGCCACGAGGATGCCGACGGCCACGGCAGTCATGACGAAGCTGATCTTGATGAGGATGACCAGCGCAAGACAAGAGGTCATGATCCCGCCCGCAAACTGCACCAGTCCGGTTCCAAGCAAATTACGGAGACCTTCGACATCGGTCATGATTCGAGCAACCAGGGTTCCGGTCTTGTTTGAGTCGTAGAAGGAAACCGGCAGCCGCGCCACATGGGATTGCACGCGCACCCGCAGCTCGGTAATCAGCCGCTGGGCTTCCTTGGAGAGGATTTGGGTGAGGCCATAAGAGCTTGCACCCTGCACTGCGGTGGCAATGATCACGGCGAGCACGATCGGCACGAGCATGCCGACTTGGCGGCGCGTCATGACGTTATCGATGAGGAATTTTGAAGAATAGGGCAGGACGAGGCCGGCTACCCGGTTCACGGCCATTAGTACGAAGCCGATGACGAGATGGATGCGCCGGGGTTTCAGGAACTCCCACACGTCCGGCAGCATTTCCCACCAGCGCGGGGATTTGTCTTCTTTGGCCCCTTTGGATTGATCCATGCATTACCTGTGGCGAAACCGTTCCCCTCACCGCCAGTCCCTCTCCCTGGAATTGGGGAGAGGGTGGACCGCCCTTCGGCTCCGCTCAGGGTAAACTCCGCGGGACGGGTGAGGGGCGAGTATGTTAGCCGGGCTGAGGTGAAGCCTCGTTAGCTGCCACAGATGTGATTCACGGCCTACCCCAAAGGATGCGATAAGTTCAGCGCCATTAAGGCAAACGATCCGGCGATCACGAGAACGGAAAGGACGGCAAGCGTGTTCCAGAGCAGCTCGCCTTCGCGAGTCTGAGGCTCGCCCGTAGCAATGACGTAACCGAGCAGAAGCCCGGAAATAAATCCGCCAAAATGAGCGGCGTTATCTATGGCGAACATAGGAAGCAGCCCGAGGATGGCCATGTAAATCACCCACTTCCAGAGTTGCCGCCGCAGATCCTTCCCCATCGAGCCGAGATGGAAACTCGCGGCAATCAAAATGCCAATCAGACCCATAATGGCCCCGGAGGCTCCGATCGAAAGTCCCATGGGCGCCCAATATAGACTCACGACATAGCCGAAGACGCCGGTGACGAGATACAGCGCCACGTACTTCGAGCTGCCAAAGAGGTCTTCTACCATCGGGCCAACATCAAAAAGACACCAGAGATTGAAGCCGATGTGAATCAGCCCGGAGTGAAGAAAAATGGCGGTGACCAGGCGCCACCACTGGCCCATCAGGATATACGGGCTCTTGGCGCCCAGGCGAAGCAGAACGTTAGTCGAAATCCCGCCGAGCGCAGGCGCAGACTGCATGGCCGCCGACGCCGCGCGCTGCGTCATCACCCAGGAAATGACGTAGATGAGAATCGTAAACCCGATGATAATGGAATTGGCGGTGCTCGGCACAGGAATGACGCCGCCCATCACGCGTCCCGGCGCGCTGCTCGGGCGGGAGCGTGGCGCGCGAACGTTGGCGCCGCACAAGGGGCAGGTTGAGGCGCTGCGGTCGATCAGCGCCCGGCACGAAGGGCACATGCGCAGGCCGGTGTCGTACTTTTCTTCCTTCTGCCCAAATGCCGAACGCAACGACGCTTTTAATCTCTGTAGCTTAAACCATAGTTTGGGAGGGATTTCCATAGTTTTCCAGTATGCCGGATGGGGCTTTGGCGTGTAAAGATAAAGACGGTTGGGGGTAGTGGGTCAGTTTGAATTTTCGCTTAGGGCAGAAGGCGGACCTTGTGGCTCTACATTCTCCGTTGTTGGCCCCTGCTACGCCCAATTCGGTTTGGATCCCTAGCCGTGCAAAGTCTCACCGCGTTCAAGCATGGCAACAAAGCTTTCAATCTTACGCGCGCGCGTCTCAGCCTTTTTTGCGGCACCGATGCGATACAACACCGCATAGCGGTTCGCTCCGGTCAATGTTGCGAAGAACCTAGCCGCCTTTATGTTTGCATCGAGAGCAGCTTGCAGATCAGGCGGCACTGTGGCTCGGCTGGCAGGAG
>JBOGJY010000405.1:0-6305 GCA_050745325.1 Terriglobia bacterium | reverse complement strand
GGTCTTTACTCTTTGAAAGCCGGCGGCCAGAGGCCGCCGCTACAACCACGGTGGTTAGTTCATCTTGACGCGGGTCGTGCCCTCCGGGGGGTGAATCTCAAAGACGGAGCGTTTCAGATGGTCGTTCACTTTCATGTCACTGTAGCTCGCGACCAGATAGTCGCCGCTCGGCTCAAAAAATTCCTGCTGCACCGGAAGCCACGATTCCTCGCTCACCCAGAGATCGATGCGCGTCAGTTGCGCCGCAATAGACTTATCGATCGGGGTGAGTTCGAGGGTTTGCGTGGTTTCATTGGCCAGCCGTTTCTCGCCCAGAACCTTGAGATGGTAAGAGCTCGCGAGGTCGGAAATGGGCGTGCCAAATCCGAGTAATAAGAACTGTTGCAGCATGTTGGAGTGTTTTTCAAGATCGTATTCCTGGATTTGGCTGATCTTCGGGTTATAAATTTCCGCCCGGTTGCGTTTGAAAAGGATCACTTTGAGATCGGGTTTGAGAAAGCGCACCAGCACTTCGAGGCTCTTGCCCTTATGGAAGAAGAGTTCGCCTGTCTGGGTGGAGTGGTCATTCACAAGGACGGTGACGGTGGTGTAGGAAAGCCGCGCCGAGATGGTTTTTACTTGTTCAGCGGCTTCATCCATGCGGGCCAGCACTTGCTTGGGGCTTAGCGACGCCCGGCTCGCCTGCGGCTTGAAGGGCGGCGCAGCGTGAAGCGGCGCTAAGGCAAACAGCGTGAGCGCCGCGGCGAAGGCCCAACAACCTCGAATCCCGTTAATTCTCAAAATACCTCCCGTGATCCGGTAGCCCTAAAACTTCTTGGCCGGCCGGGTAGACTCCTTGGGTCCTGGCGCCTGCGAACGGTCGCGACGGCGCAGCGAAGCCCTCTAACAAGTTTACGTTGGAAGACAAGAGGGCGTTACAGGTCCACCCTAAAAGAAAGCGGCGTCTGAAGATGGTAAAATACCGGCGCCGGCTGCCCGCCAGCGGGCCCTCAGCGCGTCAAAATAACATTATAACCGAGAACGACGTTGTTCTGGTCGCGCAGAGTCACAATGGATTCGATCTTGATGGGCTTGTGAATGCGATCTTCGAGGATGGTGCGGATAGCGTCATCGGGCGCCAGGGGGGCCAGCGAATCCACCAGCCTTGAGTCCACCAGGTAGTGCCAGCCGTCCTTGGCGTGGCCGGCCTCGATAATGCCCTGGGTCCGGCGCAGATGGGTGAGATTGAGGGTGGGCCGGTCGTGAAACCACGATGCAGGAGTCAGAAAGATGAAGGCAAGAATAAGAGCGCAGATGATATCGTATTGCCACGACCCGCGTTCGTAGGTCCAAAAGACCGACCGGACAAAGAAACGCCTGGTTTTGCTGAGCGCCCGGCGCGCCATACCAGCGTCTTGCCGGGCGAGCGGCCGGGGCAGAGACGGGTCGCGTAACTCGGAGCTTTCGGCCATAACGTAGCTTTAAGAAAATAACTGTAAAACGGGCAGGAATCAATCCTCAGCAATTTGGCCGTCCCGCATGTGGATAATGCGGTCGGAGACCGCCGCCGCTTCAAGGTTGTGCGTAATCATCAGGATGGTCTGGCGCAATGTGCGGTTCAGCGTTCGCAACATGCTGAGGACTGCCTGCGAATTCTCGGTGTCGAGGTTCCCCGTGGGCTCGTCGGCCAGCAGCAGCTTGGGCTCACAGACGATGGCGCGCGCAATCGCCACCCGTTGCTGCTCGCCGCCCGAAAGAGCGTAGGGACGGTTGGCGAGCCGGCTCGCGATGCCCAGCATCTCCACCACCATGGCGAAACGATGGGGGTTAAATCCGTTCCCCTGGATGTGCTGGGCCAGGTCAATATTCTCTCGGGCCGTGAGTGTGGGCAGCAGATTGAAGCGTTGAAATACGAAACCTATTTTGTGGCGGCGAAAACGCGTCCGGTCGGCGTCCGTCATATCCGTGAAGTCGTTGCCATCCACCAGGATCGTGCCGCTGGTCGGCGAGACCAGGCCTCCCAGCAGATGCAACAGGGTGGATTTTCCGCACCCGGAAGGGCCTACGATCGAAACAAATTCACCCTCCTCGACCTGAAGCGCAACCCCGCGCAGCGCGGCGGTTTCAACCTTGCCCGTGCGATAGATCTTCTTCAGATCTTCGGTCACGATGATGGGTTCCACGTTAACCAGCCGTCACGTTCCAGAGCCAGCAAACTAGCGAGGCCTTGCCTCAAACCGGCTACGCGCAACACCCTTCACCCTCTCCCCCGATTCAGGAGAGAGGGGCAGGGGGGTGAGGGGGGCGGCGCAAACTTAATTTCAATAACTTCACTCGTACCCAAGCGCCTCTACCGGGTCGAGGCGCGACGCCTTCAGCGCCGGATAGAAGGCGCCAATCAGGGCGCCGCCGATAGCGAGCGCAGACGCCCGCACAATCCACAACCAATCCGTATGCAGGGATTCAATGGGGAGCGTAGGGAGGTAGCTGCTGATCACCCTCATGATGGCCACCGTACCAATCAATCCGACGATAATCCCTGCGACGCTGAGCAACCCCGCTTCTTTCAAAATCAGGTTGATGATATACGCTTTTGAGGCGCCCAGCGATTTCAGGATGCCAATCTCGCGCGTGCGCTCGGTGATGGTGGTGTACATGGACAAAAAGATCACCAGGAACCCGATGCCAACCGCGATGGCGATCATCACGTTTACAAAATCGGCGAGCTCCGGCACGTTATTCGAGGTCATCAAAGACATATATTCTTTCATCGAAAGCACTTTATAGGATGGCAGTAGCTGCTCGATCGACTTGCGGACGTTTTGCGTGTAGCCGGGGTCGGTGCATTTCACGAAAAAAATGGATGCTTTGTCAACCGCGCCCGCCATGTCCTGCGCGGTTTGAAGGGGAATAAAAACCCGCGCGCCCTTTCCGTGCTCTACGATTCCAACCACCTTGAATTTGTGGCTCAGCACATTGATGGTTTGGCCCACTTTGATACGATTGGACCGCGCGTACCAATCATCCACCAGCGCGTCCGTCGCATTCCTGAGCGGTCCGCCTGAGTAGTAGACGAACCCGCCACTCACTTCATCGAAACTGCTCATGTCGATGCCATAGACCAAATTCAGGCCGCTCGTGGTGTCAAACTGCAGGAGCACGGAGGTGACCGCCTGCACATGGTCCAGCTCCTTCAGCCGGTCGGCAAGCTTGATGGGCATGGGGGCGGTGGTGATGCCCAGGAAAAATGAGGCTCCGGGCGGCTGCACCATGACGTCCGCGCCCACCCCTTCAACGCGCTTCGCGGATTCGTTCAGCATACCCGTCGTCAGGCCCACCACGAGCAGGACCATGCCCACTTCGATCCCAACCGCCAGAACACTGACAATCGTTCTTACGGGCCGGTGCAGAACGTTGGCCAGGATCATTCTATTGACCATCGGATTCCCCTGGCTGCCCCCTTTTTCCCGTTTGTTCCGGGGCGCTCAAGTCAATCAGGTGGACGTTGGCCGGCTTTTGAAGGGTGAATTTTGAGAGCGGGACGGGCTGATTAAATTGGGGGTTCAACAGCGTGATGGCAAGCGAATAGTCCTCTTCGGGCCTCCGGATCACAATCCGGTCCGGGTAGTGGACGCCGCCGGAATCTTGATAGTCTGAATATTCTATGTCCTCCTGATACTTGCCGCCAGTCCCGTAAAGCTGCACGCGGGAAATCTGGAGGCCGGCGCGGTTAAACCAAATCTTCCGCTTCAGACGCACAGGACCCGGCCCGGAGGGCCCCAGTTCGCCAATCACGTAGTCGCGCTCGGAATTCTGGTCAACCTCTTCGATGAAATAACTCCCTTTTTGGGGGTCAATGGGTTCAAGGAGCAGCGCGTCCATGATGTGCTGCGGACGCAAGTTTTCTAGCGTCTTCCCCGGTTTTTCCGCCATGCCGGTTTCGCCCACGTAGAACTTGTTCTCGGAGGGAACGTACAACTTGAAATGCCTGCCGTCCGAGGCCATGTCAAAAATATCGGTTCGCACCACCGGAGCCTGCCCTGTCATCCGGATGTAGGCTGGCTTCCTTATGAGAAGAAAACCCTTGACGTCGTGATACTGCTTGATGAAGCCGGAATACACGGACCCCGTGGACGGCTCCAAATCCACCGTGGCAGTCAGGCTTTGAACCGCCGCGCTTTGGGAATTAATCTTCGCAATTAATTGCGTCAAGGTCGCGGTTTGCGGTGGAGCGGGTAACTGAGATGGGGCAATGCGCCTTGTCCGGCTTACGCTGCAGCCAAAGGCGCTCACGGCGAGCACAGCAAGAACACATCCGTTCTGAAGCCGCTTGGTTATCGGCGGAAACCCCTTAATGAATCTCGGCATCGTCTAAGTTAACAGACGGTCAGAGAGGGTGTCAATTCGGGGTAATGCTGTAGTGTCTCAGTTTCAGGCGTAGCGCCGCCCATTAGGGCGGCATGTGCCAGGCTGAAACCCGGCGCTACACCAGTTCCGGCCCGAAACTGAAACCGCGGATGACCTCATGAAGGCAAAAAAAAGACTGCACAGGGAGGCAACCCGCCCCGGGCGGAGCCTGGTTGCCTGGAGACAAACCCTTGCAGTCTAACCGTAAATTAGATTTCCCGTGGTTCGGAAGGCTTGGATTAAGCCGGCGCCTTCAAACGACGGCGGTACGCAAAAGCAAGACCGAGCAAACCAAGCCCAAACAGACCGAGCGAGGCCGGCTCAGGAGTGCTGAGCGTTCCCGAAGTGGTAGTGTTCATTCTGCCCGCGTCGTTCATGGCCACGAGGGATTGCACTGACGTCACGCCGTTGGTGAATTGCAGGGTCAGAAGCGCACTTCACTGTTTGTTGGTCAGGAATGCGTCCACAACCCCGCTGGTCCCCGCCGTACCCGTTATTCCGGTGAGCCCAATACTTAGCTCAAACGAGCCGGGAATATTGCCCTGCATGATGTTCATCCTATCAATCGTACAAAGGGGTCGCGGGCCGCCTGATAACCGTATCTTCTCGGCGGAAAGGCGCCTTATACTTGCGCTTGCAAAAAGGGAGGCGTGGACGGCTGGCTAGGCCGGACTTTTACTTGACCTAGCCTCTTGTGCTTGCCTTCCGTCCTTGCCCGCGCTTACCAGGACCGGCCTCCTATGCATAAAAAAAACCGCAACGAGCTTCTGCAGGGACTCGGCCTTTACGGCGCGGCTTCGGTGGTTGCGGGCACCATGATTGGGACTGCGATTTTTGTGGTTCCATCGCTCATGCTCCGCCAGGTGGGTAGTCCTGGCCGCGTGCTGGAAGTTTGGGCGGTAGCCGGGGTTCTGAGTCTTTTCGGGGCGCTCGGTTATGCGGAGCTCGGCGCCGCGCTTCCCGAAGCGGGAGGTGAATACGTCTATCTCCACCGCGCTTACGGGCCGGGAATGGGCTTTCTTTACGGCTGGACGCAATTTGTGGTGGCCAAGACGGCCTCGATTGCGGCGATTGCGACGGGCTTCCTGCTCTATCTCGCGTACTTCTTTCCCGGTCTTGCAAGAACGTTCTGGCGCATCTCGCTGGTATTTGCGGGGCATCGCGTCGCGTTTGGGCTGACCGGCATCCAGGCGGGCGCAGCGGGCATGATCGCGGTGCTCTCCATCGTCAACGTTTTCGGCGTGCGAGGCAGCGGCGCGGTGCAGACGGTGTTTACGGCCGCGAAAATCGCGGTTCTGGCGGCGCTCATCCTCCTCGGCTTGACGATTGGCCACGGCTCGTGGTCCAACCTGACCGCCGCGCTCGGCTCTAGCGGCGCGGCCAAAGCTACGATGGGCGGGTTTGGCCTGGCGATGGTTTCAGCCTTGTGGGGCTATGACGGCTGGAACAACCTCAGCATGGTAGCAGGCGAGGTCAGGAACCCGCAGCGCAATGTGCCGGCGGCGCTGATTGGAGGCACGCTGCTGACCCTCGCCGTCTATCTTCTGGTGAACATCGCCTACTTTTACGTTCTCACGCCATCCGAGGCGCTGGCGACCCGCGTGATTGCGGCCACGGCGGCGCGCCACTTTCTCGGAGGCGTCGGAGGGACTTTTGTTGCCGTCGGCGTGCTCATCTCCACTTTTGCCACGCTGAACGGCTCCATCCTATCCGGATCCCGCATTCCTTACGCCCAGGCGCGTGACGGCTTGTTTCCAGACGCCTTGGCCCGGATCAACAGCCGGTTCCGCACGCCTGCCATTGCCATTCTGGCGCAGGCGGCGGTGGCCGGAATCTTTGCCCTGAGTGGGCGCTATGAAACGCTCTATACCAAGGCTATCTACTCGGAATGGGTGTTCTATGCGCTCACGACGGGCGCT
>JBOGJY010000404.1:0-7174 GCA_050745325.1 Terriglobia bacterium | reverse complement strand
ATCCTTCGCTGCGCGCAGGATGACATCAGCGCCATTGATTCAGTTGTAGCAGCGGTCTCTACTCTTAAAATCCGGCGGCCAGAGGCCGCCGCTACAAACTCAATCCACTTGAATGACCCGCGCCTGGCTGACGGCTGGGATGGACTGAATTTCCTTCAAAACGTTCGCAGAGATTTGATTGTCGACGTTTGCGATGGCGATCGCTTCTTTAAGTTGGGGATTACGCCCCAGGTTGAAATTGGCGATGTTGATCGAGCCCGCGCCGAGCAGCGTGCCCACGCGGCCTACCACCCCCGGTACGTCCTGATTGCGGATGAAGAGAATGATGCCGCGCAGCGGCGCCTCAACATCGATGTCGTTCACTCCGAGGATGCGAAGCGAATTGCCCGGCCCCACCATCCCCAAAACCGACGCGGAGCCAGACTCCGTGCGGAGTGAAACGCCAAGAGAATTTGAAAACGCCGCGCGCCGCGCGCTTCGCAGTTCCGTCACCTCGACGCCTCTCGATTGCGCAACGTGTCCGGCGTTAATAAGATTGGCCTTCGTCTCTTCGGAGACCACGTGATTCAGCACGCCCTTCAGCACCGCATTCTTCACCAAGTGCGTGTTCATCTCCGCCAATCCCCCGTCGTAGCTGATCCTGACTTCATTTAACGCGCCGGTAACCACCTGCGCCATGAAGGACCCCAGTTTTTCTCCCAGTTGAACGTAGGGCTCGAGTTTCTTGTATTCTTCGGGCGAGACGGAGGGCATATTGACGGCGTTACGGGCCACGCCTTGCAGGAGGTAGTCTCGCACCTGTTCGGCGATGCGAATGCCGACAATCTCTTGCGCTTCCTCGGTAGACCCGGCGATGTGCGGCGTGGAGATGACTTCGGGATGGGCGATCAGCCGCGGGTCGGCAGGCGGCTCTTTCTCAAAAACGTCAAGGGCCGCTCCGGCGACGTGACCGCTTTCGAGCGCATGCAGCAGGTCCGCCTCATTGATGAGCTCGCCGCGAGCGCAGTTCAGAATGCGGACGCCCTTCTTGGTCAGCGCCAGAGTGCGCGCGTTGAGCAAGTGCGTTGTTTCCGGGGTCGCGGAACAGTGGAAGCTGATAAAGTCGCTGGTTTTCAGGACCTTTTCCAGCGACACCAGCTTGACGTTTTGCTGGCCGGCGACGAGCGAAGAAACGTAAGGGTCGTGCGCGACCACCTCCATCTGGAAAGCCTGCGCAAGACGGGCCACGTCCATGCCGATCATGCCGAGGCCGACGAGTCCCAGCCTTTTTCCTCTGAGCTCAGTGCCCAGGAATTTTTTCTTTTCCCACTTGTTGTCCTTCATGGAGCTGGTGGCTTGCGGGATACGGCGCGCGAGCGCCAGCATGAAACCGAGGGTTTGCTCGGCGACGCTGGTGGCGTTCCCGCCGGGTGTATTCATCACCACAATGCCTTTTTGTGTGGCAGCGTCCATATCGACGTTGTCCACGCCCACTCCGGCCCGCCCTATGGCGCGAAGCTTGGCCGCTCCGGCAAGCAAATCCGCGGTCACCTTGGTGGCGCTGCGGATCACCAGAGCTTCCGCATCGCTGAGTTCTTCCTTCACGCCATCTTTTTTGCCGGCGAGGTAAACCACGTTAAAAGAAGGTTCGGACCGCAGAACCTGTAATGCGCTTTCCGATACGTTGTCAGAAACCAGTATTTTCATTGAATAGTCCGCCTAGATGTATTTTCGTCCCGCCCCCGGAGGCGCAAGACGATGTTGAACGTAACGAGCCGCCGGGGGCTGGCGAGTCTGTGTGATAACTGCGGTTGTAGCGGCGGCCTCTGGGCGCCAGTCTTTACTATTTAAAAACCGGCGGCCAGAGGCCGCCGCTACAGCCAAACAGCGCTCATCAACCGTTCTTACGTTCAAACTCTTGCATGAACGAAACCAGAGCCTGAACGCCCGCGAGGGTCATGCCATTGTAAATGGAAGCGCGCACACCGCCCACATCGCGGTAACCTTTCAACGCATAAAGGCCTTCTTTGCCAGCCTCGCGGAGGAACGTGTCGAGCGCCTGCGGGGCCGGGAGATCAAATGTGACGTTCATCGTCGAACGGTGCGCCTTATCAACAAACGGCTTGTAAAAAGTTGATTTGTCCAGAAAATCGTATAAAAGCTGAGCCTTCTCGTTATTGCGCCGTTCGATCTCGCGCACTCCGCCGCCGTCCTTGATCCAGCGCATCACTTGAAGGGCAAAATAGATGTTGAACGTACTCGGCGTATTCACCAGCGATTGCGCCTTGTCCAGGACCGCATAGTTGAGCAGGGGTGGAGTCTCCGGGAGCGCGTGTCCCAGGAGGTCTTTGCGGATCACGACGATGGCCGTTCCGGCGGGTCCCAGGTTCTTCTGCAGGCCCGCATAGACTATCCCAAAGCGTGAGTAGTCGACAACCCGTGAAAGTATCTCTGACGTTGCATCGCCGACCAGCGGCGTATCGCCTGTATCCGGGAACTTGTTCCATCGCGTGCCGTAAGCGGTGTTATTGGTGGTGATGTGGATGTAAGACGCGTCGTGAGCCGCGCCCGCCACATCCACGTCCGGGATACGGACGAATTTGATGTCCCTGCTGCTCGCGATGGTTTTAATGGCCCCGTAGGGGCCGGCGTCTTTGATCGCGCTGGCCGAGAAAACGCCGGTTTCTACGTAAGCCGCGCTGCGCGCGGGCTTCCGTGCAATCAGGTTCATAGGAACGGCGGCAAACTGCATCCGTCCCCCGCCGTGCGCAAAAAGGACCGAATAGTTTTCGGGCAGGGCAACCAATTCGCGGAAAAGAGCGGTAGCCTCTTCAACGACCTTGACAAAGTCCTTGGATCGATGGCTGATCTCAATGATGGATGCGCCAAGTCCTCCATAGTTCAGGAATTCTTCCTGAACACGCGTCATGACTTCATAGGGGAGCGTTGCGGGGCCGGCGCTGAAGTTGAATACACGGTTCCCGGTCCGCAGGGATGGATGCCCGGCGGGGTTTCCGGGGTTTTCTTTGATAAGTTCGTGCATTGATATGGTGTCCTTCGATAAAAATTGGAATGACTTCGGGCGTGAAATCAAGCGGCCTTACTAATAGGTGATTAATGCCAGCGCGAACCGCTCAAACCGAAGCCATTAGTTTAGTGGATTGAAGGCGGATTTGTCAAAAATGGGTAATGTCCAGTTTGATGTAGAGGCGGCTTTATGCCGCCACAATATGGCGGGGTAAACCCGCCGCTACACTCGCCGGGTGGCGCACACATGTCGGCTTGTGCCATGTGTGCGACGATGGCCGCACACATCCCAAACGGCGGGATGTATGCGCCACCCCACGGGGACGCCGCCGCTACAGAACCGGTCAGAAGTAGAACTTGGCGCCCAACTGAATCACGCGTGGGGAAAAGGCCGCCGTCTCCGTTCCAAATGCCACTGAGTTGAAGTCAGTAGTGATTCCCCCTGGATCAAACTGAGTATGGTTGAAGAGGTTGTAGAACTCAAACCGCAATTCAATCCGGGCGCTCTCGGTGATCTGCGTGTCCTTCTCCAATGCGAAGTCGAAGTTGTTGCGGCCCGGACCGCGCAGAATGTTGCGGCCCGCATTTCCTTCCGTGCCCACGGTTGGGGCTGCAAAGCCGGCCGCCGGGTCGAACCAGAGGTTAGTTGAATTCGTGCGTGGATTCAGGTATTTCGGCGGACCGGTGACATTGGGTACATCCCATCCAGCCCCGCCGCCGTAGGTATAGTACGTGTAAAAGCTGGACGTGAGGGATGGGAAAGAACTATCCACGACATCCAGCGGGAATCCGCTCTGGAAGGTGGTGATTCCGCTGATCTGCCAGCCATCGGTCACGCGGCTGGGCATCCACTTGAAGGAATCGAAGCGCCGGACGCTCGGAAGTTGGTAGACGTAGTTGATTACGAAGCGGTTGGTAGCGTCATAGATCGATGGTCCATAATCCGCCGCCTCACGGTTAAAGGGATTGATGCTTCTTAGCTGTCCAAAGCCTCCCGATCCAGATCCTCCGAAGCCCGAATTCTCAAAGCCTGAACCGTCATCCATAGCATGAGACCACGTGTAAGCTGCAAGGAATTGCAGGCCGTGAGAGAAGTGTTTTTCGAGGCTGGCCTGGAATGAGTTGTAATTGGAGTTGCCGACGGTCGCCACATCGCCGATAGAAGCGAAAATGTTCGCCGGATACTTATAGTTGCCAGGGGCCAACAAGGGCTGGAAGCCTGGGTTGTTAGCACACCTCGGATTAGCCGCACACCCCGCCGGATTGATCCCCGGGTTTAGTTCGTAAGCCATCAGCAAGCGGTGAGCAGCCGATCCCACGTAAGCGAGGGAAAGGATCGTGCTCGAGCCAAGCTGACGCTCGAGCGAGAGGTTGAAGTTCTCCGCGTAGGGAATCGCAATATTGGGGTCATAGACGCTGATCAAAAGCGGATAGTAGAGTGAAAAATCAACGGTTGAGCTGGGCGCATAAGGAAATTTGTTGGGAAGCGTGTACTGCCCCGCGATGTCTACAAACGGATTGGCAAAGCTTGGGCTTAGCGTCGGAAGAGCGGGATTCGTGGCATTGGCGTCGCTAACGCCAGAGGAATTGAGCGCAAAGGGTGGCGAGCCCTGCGTTTGCGTGGCGGTCTCGCCGTTAAAGCGGTTGAAATAGATGCCATATCCGGCCCGAATGCTGGTCTTGCCGGGGCCGCCGGTCAACCAGCCCCAATCAGGGGCGTAAGCAAAGCCAAAGCGAGGGCCAAAGTCCTTGAAGGGGGTTGTCCCGAAAGCGTGCACGCCGGCATCGCCTTGGAAGACGTACCCGGTGGGCGCGGTCGGAAAGACGGTGGATTGTTGACCGGGCCGGAACGCGATTCCGGCATGATTATTATGATAGTTATCGACGTTAGGCGTGTCGATGGACCATCCCACGCCATAGGTCAGGGTCAGATTTTGTCGAATCTTCCACTGGTCTTGGGCGTAGGAGTAATATTCCTGTGTCCGTTCGTTCAGGATGTCGCCGCTTCCTTGATTATAGCTGTCCGGAATACCGAGAAGAAAATCGGCCCCCGAATCACCCGTCGTGTACGTGCCAGCATGATTGAAATTGAATACTCCGTCATTAACGTGGGAAAAGGGGTTGTAGACCTCGAACCGGCGCATATCGAAACCAAACTTAAGAGTGTGGTTGCCCACGAGCTTAGTAAAGTTATCCGTTGCTTGATAGGTTTGGTCGATGCGGGGTTGAGGTCCGTTGGTTGAGAAGCCTAAATTAAAGTAACCGAGCACGTTAACCACCGGCAAACCCTCGCCGGACGTGAGCTGGGGATGGATTCCGGTAAAGCCCGCGGACGAAGGGGCCATAGGGGTTTGAGGAGCCACGGCAAAGAAATTGAGACGTGTGTATCCGATCCGCGCCTCATTGAGCATGGTCCCATCGAACGTGTGGTTCCAGGCGGCCGTGTACTGCTGCTCATGTTCCTGGTCGGTTTGGGCAAAGCCGGGCAGCGTGGCACCGGTGAAGGGAATAGCCTCGGAGTCAGGCGCGCGCTCCCAAAGGAAGTAGCCCCAGAGGGAGTCTTTGCCGCTAAATGTATGGTCGATTCGAGTGAGATATTGATCGCTCATGACCTTGACCGCGGGATTGAATTCGTACAGGGTTCCCACCGTCGCCATGGGAACGTATTTGCTCAACAGGCCCGAGGAAACGGGGTTGAAATCCGCCGTTGGAATGGTACCGGCAGAGAAGATTGTAGAGTAAGGAGTGCCGGCGGGATAGGTTGTGCCGTTATCGCCCACTAGCGGAAACGGAGAAGTATTGGTAGAGGTGGCGAGATCGGGAAAAGCTCCGCTGCGCTGGGCCTGGGTAAAAACTGGCACGGCGCCGGGAGTGGCGCAACCGCAGTCGCCTGCGCTTTCGGGTTGGGACTCGCGGTTGCCTTGGTAAGAGAAGAAGAAAAACGTGTGGTCTTTCCAGATCGGGCCGCCGATCGTGCCTCCGAATTGATTGCGGTGAAAGACCGAGGGCGCGGGCTGGAAAAAGTTTCTGGCATTAAGACTGGTATCCCGGTAAAACTCAAACCCGTCGCCATGAAACTGGTTACTCCCCGACTTGATGACCGCGTTCAAAATGGCGCCGGAATTTCTGCCGTATTCTGGATTGATGGTGCTCGTCACCATTTTGAACTCAGCAATGGCATCGGGGCTGGGAACGATCAGAGCGGTGTTCAACGGAAAATCGTTGTCGTCCGTCCCGTTAATGAGGTAGCTGTTCTGTGAGGCCTGGCTGCCGTTCGTCGCATAACTGCCATCCCCGTCCGAGGCCATCACAACTCCGGGCTCAAGCTGCTGTAGTTGAACCCAGTTGCGGCCGTTCAAGGGCAAATCCACAATCGACCGGCTGTTGATTGTGGTCCCCTGTTCAATGCTGGTCAACTCTACTTGCGCGGCGTTTGCCTGCACGGTGACCTGCTGGGTGGCGGCGCCTACTTGCAGGGTGGCGCTAGCGACGTAAACCTGATTAACGTTAAGGAGAATGCCGGCGCTGGTATATCTTTGGAATCCGTTCTTTTCAACCGTGACGTTGTAAGTGGCGGGTACGAGAAGGTTCAAGACCTCAAAGCTGCCATCCCCCCGGCTTGTAACCTCACGCGAAATACCTGTCTCTGTATTCATCACTTTGACTGCCGCGCCTGGAACCACCGCGCCTGACGAGTCCGTAACCACCCCGCGAATGGTACCGTAGAGGTTATCCGC
The DNA here is from genome assembly GCA_050745325.1 of Terriglobia bacterium. Taxonomy (GTDB): domain Bacteria; phylum Acidobacteriota; class Terriglobia; order UBA7540; family UBA7540; genus RH2-MAG17b. The sequence goes on along the minus strand of JBOGJY010000404.1, from coordinate 431 downwards.
CCGAACCTGCGGCATGGTCATCAGACCAAGAAAAAAAACAGTTGCAGCGGTAACCACTAGCGTAATTCTTTTCATATGGATCCCCTTTTAATGCCAGAGTTCAGGTATTGCGCCACCATCAGCTATTTTGTAGCTTGGCGCCTCCGGCCCGAGCCCCCCTTCCTTAAAACCTGCTAACAGTAGTTAAAATCGTCCCAGCTTAGGTTTTTCTTATCCCGACCTAAAAGCTGGTTAACCACGAAAGTTTAACACATTTGTATTACTTACGTTATACAATTAGAAGCAATATTCATTGGTGGTAGCGGCGGCCTCTGGCCGCCGGTTTTTAATAGCAACGACCGGCGGCCAGAGGCCGCCGCTACCACCAATGAATATTGCTTCTAATTGTATAACGTAAGTAATACAAATGTGTTAAACTTTCGTGGTTAACC
>JBOGJY010000403.1:0-12485 GCA_050745325.1 Terriglobia bacterium | reverse complement strand
ACTCGTCAAAATTGGGGACGAAATCGACGGTTTCCTTCTCGATATCCTCAAGCAACTCCTCCGCCAGCCGGGCAAGGCGGCACTCGGTATAACGGTAGGCCGCCGCCGGGTCGCCATCCACAGACCCAAAGTTTCCCTGCCCATCGATGAGCGGGTAACGCATGTTGAAGCTTTGCGCCATGCGCACCAGCGAGTCATATACCGCGGCGTCGCCGTGCGGGTGATACTTTTTGATCACTTCGCCCACCGTGCCTGCGCACTTGATGTACCGCTTATCGGAGGTATTGCCCTCCTTGTACATGGCGTAGAGGATGCGGCGGTGGACTGGCTTCAGCCCGTCGCGCCCATCCGGCAGCGCGCGCCCGATAATGACGCTCATCGCGTAGTCGAGATACGAATTCCGCATCTCGTCTTCGATGTTGACGGGAATCTGATTTGAAGGCGGGAGCAGCTCCTGGTCACCCATGAACAAGTTCCTTTCTGATAATCATAGCCTTTTCAATATTAGAGGATTTTAATCTTCCTTTGTTTTCAATCATCAATAGGCTTCGTTCCGTAAATTTTGTTTTCTCAAGCCAGGGGCGGAGTTTCAACTCTGCCAATAGGCCCCTCACCCGACTCGCGGAGTTTACCCTGAGCGGAGTCGAAGGGAATCGCTGCCCTCTCCCCACGCGAGCGGGGAGAGGATGCCTGATGTACGAGGGCGGGTGAGAGGAACCAATTATTAGAAACGTTGATTCTAAAGGGTCGCTAGGCTTCGTTCCGCGAATTTTCGTGTTTTTGCCCGAATCTCTCGTCATTTTCTAACCTGTTTCTAGTCCGGACGCCTCACGCCAGCCCAGATTCAGGATCCCAGAAAGCGTGAGACCTTTGAGACAAACGAGACATTTTTATTCTTCCAGTTGCGCTCCCTTAATCGCAGACTCCTGGGGCGCTTCGCTTCGCTAGAAAATGAAGCGGCCCGTAGCGCCGGCATCTTGCCGGCCAAAACCGCCGGGCCGGCGTCGTTACCGCATAAAGGCAATTGCGGGGCATCCCACTAGCGGCAAAACAGCTTGACCGCAAGCCCAGGGATAAAGTCAAAGTGTTTAAGGTTGCCCGTGGCCAGCGGCTCACGCCGGACAAGGGCCGAGGCGGCAACCAAGGCGTCGCTTGCGCTCAGGCGGCGGTCCAGTCCGAATTGCTCCATCAATTGTTGGGCCAACCTGCTGATAGTCTCCGTCAAAGGAACGATTTCGGCGAGGGAGTGGGATACGAACTGCCGCCATTCGTTTACATCGGTCTTATTGCGGCGCCCATAAAGCACTTCCAAGTATGAGGCGGTGGAAACGTTCCGCTCCGCGAGAGGAATGCGGTCGATGAAGGCCGCCGCCGCGGGATGCTTCCTGAGATACCAAATCAAAAGATCCGAATCGAGAATCAACGCATGTACCGGGGAGTGCGGATTTTACGGAGCCAGGCATGAACATCTTTCATATCTTCACGGTCAGCCCACATGCCATACGCGGGATCGTTCGCAACGCCTGTGGGGAGACTTTCTTTCAGCGCAGAAATTGTTGCCACGGGCTTGCCCCGCAGCGTCACCGTGACCCTCCCTACCTGCTGAACCTTCTTCAGGATCTGCGAGGTTTTCAAACGTAAATCTTTGGCGGTTACGACCGCGACCTCACCTATCTCATTGTAAAGTATACACTTTGAAGTGTACACTCCGCGCTCCTCTATTGTCAACGCGACGGGCTCGATGCGCCTGTCCTGAGATTAGGTTGCTTCAGCGATGGCGGGTTGATAGACTAGCCATTCCACCATGTCTTCTGAGCGAAAAATCGGATCACTTGATCTCAATGGCGCGGGCCACGCTGTTAAGACTGCCGTAGGAAAATTGTTTGTGGTCGCCACCCCGATCGGCAACCTTGAAGACATCACGCTGCGCGCGATCCGGACGCTGAAAGAATCTGATCTGGTAGCGTGCGAAGACACTCGCCGCACGCAGACACTTCTCGAACACCACGGCATTCGAACCAATCTCATCAGCTACCACGAGCACAATGAGATGACGCGGGCGCCCGAGCTGGTGCTGCTGATGGAAGAAGGCAACCGGATTGCCATAGTCTCCGACGCTGGCGTGCCCATGATTTCCGACCCCGGCCACCGGCTGGTGAAGCTCGCCATCCGGCACAACATTCCGGTAATCCCCGTGCCGGGACCGTCCGCCTTTGTGGCGTCTCTTGCCGTGGCGGGCTTGCCGCTCGATCAATTTCGCTTCATCGGTTTTCTACCCAGCAAGAAGGCCGCCCGGCAGAAAAGCCTGCGTGCGCTGGCGGATGCGGCTGAAACACTGGTGTTTTATGAGTCTCCCCGCCGGATTGTTGAGATGTTGGAAGACCTTGTGAAAACGCTCGGAAACCGGCCGGCCGTGGTCGCGCGCGAGGTCACCAAAATACACGAGGAGTTTTTGCGCGGTCCGGCTTCTGAGATCCTTGCCACGCTGAAGAAGAGGCCTGTTATCAAGGGAGAGATTACGGTCCTGGCAGGTCCGCCCGAGCCGGGGAGCGCCCGGCCTGAGAAGCCTCCCGATGCCCTTGCGAAGCAAATGAAAAAGCTGATGGCGGGTGGAAAGCTGAGCGAGCGCGACGCGCTGAAGAGCCTCGCCCGCTCGACCGGCGCTCCGAAAAGCGCGCTCTACCGCCAGTGGCAGACGGAAAAAAGCGGCAAGTAATGCGAGGGCGTATACGAGCGGCTCGGCGATTGGATTACGGTGTGAGTGAAACAGCCGGAGGCTGGCGGGTGGGCGCCTCGAGGATTCCGGCAAAAAAATCGTCCACGCGGACGAGCACTTCGCGCGCGCTAGCGGCGCTTTGAACCTGGCGGCGCAATTCGGTTCCGTTGCGCACGCCGTGCGTAAACCAACTCGCAAACTGCTTCATCTTGCCGATGGCCCCGGGGATGTCCTCCTCCACCAGCATGGCGTAATACGAGCGGATTAGCTCGTACCGGTCCGCGTCCGCTGGCTCCGTATAAACGCCGGAGCGGAAGTATTCCGTCATCTGGCGGAAGATCCAGGGATTTGTGGGCGCAGCCCGGCCGATCATCACGGCGTCACACCCGGTTTCGTGGTAGAGCGCCCCGGCGTCAGGCGGCGCAATCACGTCGCCGTTGCCAATCACCGGAATGTGGACGCTCGCTTTCACCTGCTGGATAATGTCCCATCGCGCACGGCCGCTATAGCCCTGCGCGCGTGTGCGGGGGTGCACCGCAATTGCCTCCACGCCGCAACTCTCCGCGAGGCGCGCCACCGGCGCCGCGACAATTTCCTCGTCGCTCCATCCAGACCGGATTTTCACCGTGAACGGGATAGTGACCGCGGCGCGAATCTTACGGAAGATTGTTTCGAGCAGGGGAAGATCGCGCAGCAGGCCCGAGCCGCCGCACTTCACCACCTTTTTCGCGGGGCATCCCAGGTTGAGATCAATCATATCAAACCCGAGGTCTTCAATCTGGCGCGCCGCCTCCGCCAGGTGGCCGGGGTCCGAGCCGAAGATTTGCGCCGTAATCGGCCTTTCCTCTTCCGTGTAATAGAGGAAACGTTGTGACTTCAGGTTCTGCCGGAGTATGCCTTCGCTCGAAACGAACTCGGTCATGATCAGCCCGCAGCCGCCGAGCCGCTTGATAAAGCGCCGGAAGACCGTGTCCGTGATGCCCGCCATGGGCGCAAGGATATGCGCCGGACGAATCGAGACATTCCGAATTTTGAGTTCTTCGAAGAGCATATTTACGCCGCTACGAGCCTTTCTACAGGCCGCTCGTCATGTCGCTCGCATTGGCGATGGCGAAGCGCATCCGGCCCTCCGCGATGAGCTCATCGCCACGAAAGACCCTTCCTTGCAACTCGCCGAAATTCTCTTTTAGTTTCAGCGCTTCCGCTTCAGCGCGCAAGAAATCGCCCGGGCCGGCCGTCGTGTGCATTTGGGCGGAAGGGATTTGCAGGATCACTGCGATTTTGCCCGCCATCTCTGGCCTCTCCAGCACCAAAATCGCGCCGAGTTGGGTCGTCATTTCAAGTAAGACGCTGCAAGGAACTATCGGCGCGCCCGCGAAGTGGCCCGGCGCGAACGATTCGTTCATTGTGAACGCCTTGACACCCGCGATGCGCCGGGCAGGAACAAATTCTGTCACCCGGTCGACCAGCAAAAAAGGATAGCGATGCGGCAAGATACGCTGAATCTCAGCTTGATCCATCGTGGCAGATTGATTCATTGGATCATCGGGTCATTGAATCATTACAACGCAACACAAACCTCAGAGGATAGACAATGGGCGTTTTCATTGAATCAATGAATCAATAGAAGCGATGACTCAATGATTCATTGGCTTCAACAGTCTTCTGCCGAGCGCCAGATTCCTGTTTGTCCACTCGCCGGCTTGGTCCTTTTCCAATTCGTACTGGGCTCTCATGCTTTCGAGCTTGGAATCGAGCTCATCGAGCGCGTGTACCGCCAAAGCTTCAGGAAACATCGGCTCTTTGGGCGATCCGAATTCAAGCTGGCCGTGATGCGACAGGATAATATGCTCAATCTGGTCTTTAAGGTGAGCGGGAAAATCCGGAATAGCGCGCATTTTCTCCTGCACAATCTCCATCCCGATCATGATGTGGCCGAGCAACGTCCCGCGCGTCGAATAGCGGAACGACCGGTTAAAAGTCAGCTCCTCAATCTTGCCGACATCATGCAGCACGATGCCCGCGAGCATCAGTGACCGGTCAAGCCAGGGGTAGTGCGCCGCGACAAGGTCGGCAAGCCCGCAGAGCGAATTGACGTGCTCGAGCAGCCCTCCGAGAAACGCGTGGTGCATTGTGGTCGCGGCAGGGGCCAGCTTGTATTTCGCGGCGATTGCCGGATCGCTTAACAGATCGAGCATCAGCGCCCGTGCGGGGCCTTCCGGCAGATTGGCGACGCGCTCAAGGAGAGCCGCGTACATCTGTTCGGGGTCTTGCCGCGTGCGGGGCAAGTAATCGAGCAGGTCAGCCTCACCGTCGCTTAATCTACGAATCTCGCGGACGGTGATTTGAGGCGAGCCTTGATAGATTTCGAGCGAGCCGGCCACTTGAACGATGTCGTCGGCATCAAACGGCGAAGCCAGGCGGTCCGCATCCCACACCTTGGCGCGCAGGGAACCGGTCGCGTCCCGAAGTTCAAGATCAAGATAGGCGCTGCCGTTGCGCGCGAGTTTGCGCTCCTTGTTTTGAACCAGGAACGAGGTGTTGAAGGGCTGGCCCGGCTTCAGACCTGCGACGAAGCTTTTTTTCATAGGCATCCGTCTTGGGCGGATCCCACGGCGCCTGGGTGCAGCGCTCCAGCGTCAAGAAAGCCCGGCGCGATCGTGATGCAACTTTCTTTGCGCAGGGTGGTGAGATAGGTTCGGACGGCGGGGCGCATCTTCTCCTGATAATAGTCGTTTTCCACTCGCTCCCGCACCTCTTCAAACTTGGGCGCTCCGGCGCTGCGGCGTTGGTTGAGCTTCACGATGATGTACCCGTTCTGGGTTGAAATCAGACTTGAGGTATCGCCGGGCTCGAGATTCTGAATTGCCTTGGAAATTTCAGGAAGAAGAGACCCGCTGGGGAAAAAGCCAACACCTCCTCCGGAGTCAGCGTTGGGGCCGTCGGAATATTTCTTGACCGCGTCGTCCCACTTCGCTCCCGCCTTAAGCATGTCCTGGGCCTCCTTGGCGCGCTGCGCCGCCTGCGCGGCCCCCCACTTCTGGTTCGAAATCTGGATCTCGGCCAGTTCCACGCCCGCGGGCGAAGAATAGTCCTGCTTGTGCTGGGCAAAATATTTTCGCATTTCCGCGTCGGTGGGCATAATGCGGGAGGCCACCTCCTGCTGCATCACCTGGTTGGTCTGGATCTGGCGGCGGATATTATTCTGAAAATCCTCCCAGACGAGTCCATTCTTTTCCACCTCATTTTCAAGGTCCTGAATAGAGGCGAGACCCATCTGCTGCCGGAGCTGATCGAGCCGCTGGACAACCTGGGTTTCCACATTGATGTTCAGGTCCTTGGCCTTCTGCACGAAAAGGTCCTCATCGATCATGTTTTCCAGCAGGTCTTTGACGCCAGCGTTGTACTGAGTCTCAAGCTCTTCTCCCGAGTAATGCTGCGCCAGCGATTGGCGCAGTTTGTCCTTCTGCTCGTCGTATTGGCGCTGGGTGATGATTTCTTCGTTCACCCGCGCGATGATGCGATCCACCAACTGGGTGCGGCAAAAGGCGGGAGGAAAGGCCACCGCGACGGCAATCACTCCGAGCCCGAGGCCTGCGATAATACTTTTGTTTTTCATACGATTCGCTTCCTTTACTGGGGCCGCAGCCTGCGGCTTGGTCAGCAGAATCCTGCCTTCATCTTAATGCGAGGGCTGGAGTTCCCGCAAGACGCTTGTAACTTCCTCAATAGGATTGCCACCCGGCCGCATCCGGAAGCGCAGTGAACCGTCCGGGCGCAGAATGGCGTCGCGCCGGCGTCTGACAAAGCGCGTGAGATGATCTGGCCGCACCGTCGTTTCCGGATGAAAGCGCACCCAGACTTCATCCTGCTTGCGATCCATCGATTGGATCAGCATCCGCTCGGCTCCGTTTTTCAGCACGGCATAATCGAGCAGAGTAACCACCGGCTCCGGCAGCGCGCCAAAGCGGTCCGTAAGCTCGGCCTCTAGCTCTGTGCGAGCTTCCGGTTCATTCACCCCCGAAATGCGCTTGTACATGCGCAGCCGCTGCCCCTCGTCCGGGATGTACTGCTCGGGAATTCTGATGTCGACCCCCAGGTTGATGGCGGTGCGAACCTCCGGCTTCGAGGGCAGCCCTTTCAACTCTTCGGTGGTTTCTTCGAGCATCTTTAGATAGAGATCGAGCCCGATGGCGTTCAAATGGCCGGACTGTTCGGCTCCCAGCACGTTCCCCGCGCCACGCAACTCGAGGTCAAGCGCGGCCAGCCGGAAACCGGCGCCGAGGTCGGAAAATTCTTTGAGCGCCGCCAGCCGCCGCCGGGCGAGTGGAGTGAGCGAGTCTTCGTCCGGGATCAGCAGGTAGGCGTAGGCGCGGCGGTCCGAGCGGCCCACGCGCCCGCGCAACTGGTAGAGTTCCGAAAGGCCAAAGCGGTCGGCGCGATTGATGATGATGGTATTCGCCCTGGGGATATCCAGTCCGTTTTCGATGATGGCGGTGGAAACCAGCACGTCATATTCGTTCTGGACAAACTTCATCATGGCGCGTTCAAGCTCCCGCTCAGCCATCTGACCGTGGCCCACGCCGATGCGCGCCGTTGGGACCAACTGTTGAATCATGGCCGCGATGCTGAAAATGGACTCCACGCGGTTGTGAACAAAATAGACCTGCCCTTGGCGGCTCATCTCGTTCAAAATCGCCGCCTGAATCAGCCTGGGCGCGTAGACAGCTACCGTTGTCTGGATGGCCAGGCGCCCTCGCGGTGGCGTTTCGATCACGGAAAGGTCGCGCAGACCTCCGAGCGACATGTGCAGCGTGCGCGGGATCGGCGTCGCCGACAGGGTGAGCACTTCAATATTCGCGCGCAGCCGCTTCAGCTTTTCCTTGGCGGCCACGCCGAAGCGCTGTTCTTCATCCACGATCAGCAGGCCCAGGTCTTTGAATTGGACGTCTTTTGAAAGCAGCCGGTGCGTGCCAATGAGGATATCCGTCTGTCCCGCCGCGGTTTCGGCAATCACCTTCTTTTGCTCTCCCGTGGAGCGGAAGCGGCTGATCATCTCAACGCGCACCGGAAAGCCGGCAAAGCGCCGCCGGAAGGTGGTGAAGTGCTGGAAAGCAAGCACGGTGGTGGGCGCGAGCACCGCCACCTGCTTGCCATCCTGAACCACCTTGAAGGCCGCCCGCATCGCCAGCTCCGTCTTGCCATAACCCACGTCGCCGCAGAGCAGGCGGTCCATAGGCTGCGGGCTTTCAAGGTCGCGCCTGATTTCTTCGATCGCTTTTAGCTGGTCTGGCGTTTCCTCAAACTCGAAGGCGTCTTCGAATTCCTTCTGAAACGGTGTATCCGCGCTGAACGCTGTGCCGCCGCTCATTTTGCGCTCCGCGTAAAGCTTCAACAGCTCCGCCGTCATATCGCGCAGGGCCCGCTTGACGCGCGTTTTGGTCCGGGCCCACGTGGCCCCGCCCAGCCGGTCTAGCGTGGGTTTCGGGCCTTCCATGCCTGCGCCAGATCGGTATTTCTCCACCAGGTCCAGGCGCTCGAGCGGCACGTAGAGCTTGGCGTCGTCCTGGTAGGTCAGCAGCATGAAGTCGCGCCGCTTGCCCGCCACATCGATCTGCTTGAGTCCCTGGTAAAGCCCGATGCCGTGGTCAACGTGCACCACATAGTCGCCCACTTTGAGGTCGCTCAAATCTGAGATAAAGCGTGAAACGGCGGACTTGTCCTTGCGTCCCGGAGCGCCCCAGTCGAACCCGCCAAACAGGTCGCTTTCACCGAGCAGCGCCAGCCGCAGCCCAGTAAAGATGACTCCTTCATCGAGATTCCCGCGCACAATCTGCAATGTTGCCGGGCCAGCGGATGAAAGTGACTCAGACGATCCGTCTTCCTCAACTGGTTTGGAGCGAGCTGGCGCGTCTTGATCGCCTGGCTTTGCTGGCTGGACCGCTTGGGCCGTGTGCGCCGGTTGGGCTTGAGAGCGCGCAGTAAAGGGGATGTTGTAATCTTTGAGCGTTTCTTCGAGCCGTTCGATTTTTCCGTTGCTTGAGAGCGCGATCAGCACGCGCTCCCCGTTCTCGCGGCGGCCGCGCAAATCTTCAATCCATGATTTAACCGCGCCGTGAAATTTGGGCGCAGGCTGGGTGAGCAGCGTGAACCCCCGGCGGTCTTGGCGAGTGGTGGTGGGTTCTGGAATCTGGAGCCCGGAATCCGGGATTTCCGGCCCGGCCGCTAGAGCCACCTCGAGCTCTTTCAACTCAAGCTGGCTGCATTCCGCGAGCATGTTTTGGAATTCATCCTCACCCAGCAGCAAATCCTCCGGGCAAGGCCGCGGCGGCGTTACGTCCCGCACTTCGTCGCAGGCGGTGAGCCACGCCTCACGCGCGGCGCGCATTTGGCGCAAGGTTTCCACAGGCTCGTCCCAGATCACGACCGGTTCCTTAAAAAGCGCAAGCAGGTTGTGCGGGTGAGGCGCCGCGAGCGGAGCAAAAAACTCCCAGCCGGGAAAAGGAGTGGAGTATTCCGGCGCCCAGGCGGGCTCACGTCCAACTTCTGTATTCAGTTCCGCGCCCATTTTTGCGCGCTCTCCGAGTGAGCGGACGAGCGATTGGAAAAACGCGGCGCTTCGCTGGCTCTCGGAAAGCGGAAGAAGGAGAGCCGAAGGAATGGGACGCCGCGAGCGTTGGCTGGCTGGGTCAAACTCGCGCAGCGATTCGATCTGGTCGCCGAAGAACTCCGCGCGCACCGGCCAATCCGCTTCCGGCGGGAAGATATCAATAATCCCTCCGCGCACCGAATAAAAACCCACCCCATCAACCGGCTCATGGGCTTCGTAACCCACCGCAGCGAGGTGTTCCACAATATCCTGCGGATTCAATTCGTCACCTGTCTTCAGGCGCAGCGCGAGCGAGCGGTAGTAAATCGCGTCGCGAAACCGCCCCCAGCCGGCAAGCGCGGGGGCGAGCACGATGCGCGCTCTGCCTTCGGCGATACTCCAGAGGGTGATGGCGCGCCGCTCGGCGATTTCCGCGTGCGGCGAGCGCCCTTCGTATGGCGTAACGTCATAGCCGGGTAGAACGCAAACGCTTCCCGCTGTCCCCGGTTCCAGCCACTCAAGAAAGGTGGCGATGTTCTGCCGCAGGGCCTCTGTCGTCTCGCGCTCGGCGGTTAGCGCCACCAGGGGCCGCGCCAGCTTGTGAGCGAGTCCGGCAAGAACCAGCGCCTTGGCGGCGCCTGTAAGGCCGGCCAGGGAGACGCGGCGCCCAGCGGGAGGTTGCGAAGCAAGCGTCTCGGCCGCGGCGCGGAACGATGGGTGGTCAAATACCGGTTGTAAGAGATTATGGAGGGTCTGCATGTGATCTTGAGGAATGATGGCGTCAGCCCTGCGGCAGGACCTGTAGCGCAGAGGCTCCCTTTGGCCGCAACCCAGTCCATTGTCATCCTGAGCGAAGCGAAGGATCTGCTTCTGCTGGACGGCTTCTCGGGAAAAGCAGATTCTTCGCTACGCTCAGAATGACGTCCCTTTGGACTTTTCAACCAATGGCTAAGCCAGAATCCCTTGTATTAGCGCCGACGTCGAGAACCCTTCCACGACCTGAACGGACACGACTTTGCCGCCCGCCGCCTCTACCTCTTCGCGGCCAACAATCTGGTTCGGCCCCCAGTCAGAGCCTTTCACGAGCACTTGCGGCAGCATGTCCGCAATGACCTTATGCGGTGTCGCGTCGTCAAAGATGGTAACGTAATCCACACATCCGAGCGAAGCCACGATTTCAGCGCGTTCCATTTCGGGGAAAATAGGCCGCCCTTCGCCTTTCAATTGCTGCACGCTGCGGTCACTGTTAATGGCCACCACAAGGCAGTCGCCCAGCTTCCGCGCCTCAGCCAGGTAGCGCGTATGGCCGGGATGGAGCAGATCAAAGCAGCCGTTGGTAAACACCACGCGGCGCCCTTGCCGCTTGAGGTCCTTGGTCCGCTCGATTGCCCGCTTCAACGATAGAATTTTTTCCATGCTCATGGGCGTTATTGCAGACGTCGTAGAAAAAACGCTAGTCGTTAATTGTAGCACGCGCCCACGTTTGAGCAGGCGGCAAGAGGGGGCAGTGTCTCAGTTTGATGTAGAGGCGGCTTTATGCCGCCACAATATGGCGGGGTAAACCCGCCGCTACCTCCGAAACTGCGGCGCCACCCAGGAGGGATGAGGCTGATGTGGTAAGATACTCAGTTTTATCGATCCGGCCCAACTGAGGAAACATGGCTCTATACTTTTCTTCGCACACCATCGCGTGCCTCACTAAGCAGGCGCTTCGGGAACTCATGAACACATTGATGGCGTCGGCGGAGGTAAAAGTCCACCGCTGCGTGGCCAGCCAACTGGGTGGCAGGATGCTAACCGAGATTGAGGCTCCCGATCAAGCTACATTGCAAAAATGGTTTGAGAAGTACTACGTCAATGTGGAGTGGATGATGCGCATCGATCTCGACGCCAGGGATGGCAGCGTGAAAGAGCGTTGAGGGGTTGTTGTGAAGCAGTAGGATCACCCTTTAGCGCCTTGATGCTGGCGCCGGATTGCGGGGGAGACGCGCTCCAGGCGGCGGGCCGCGTCGGCAAGCAAGGGAATGTCCCATGCCTCGCGGCGCGCGGCGCGCGGGTGGGTGGCGTCGCTTTCAAGGCCGCCGGTCAGCTTGAGGAAGATGGCCGCCGAGTGTTTGTACGCCGGGACCGGATCGCGGAACGCCACCCAGCCGAGATACTGAATGGCGTCCCGCAACTCAAGATATTCCGCCGCGCCTTCCGCCCAGGCGCGGTCGCGCGCGGCGAAAGCTTCGGGCGCGAAAGTTGAAAGCCCCAGCAGATAATCGCTTCCATACTCGATCATATCCATCGCCAAGTCGTTGCCGGAGTAGATGACGAAATCCGGCCGCGCGCGGTCCCGCAAACACAGCCGATCGAGTTCAGTTTGGCGGTCGAGCGATGAATGCTTCAAGCCCAGGCACTGAGGCATTTCCATGAGCGCGCGCAAGACAGACTCGGAAAACATGCGGCCGTTCGGGTTAAACATGGGGCCGAGCTCAAATGCCAGGAAACGATCCGCCGCGCGCGCGATTTCCGCAAAGAACCCGATCAGCTCGCAATCGTCCAGCCGCGATGTAAACTCCGAGGGGAAAATAATCGGCGCGCCCCCGGCGGCGCGGATGGCCTCGCATTCGGCGGTGTATCCGGTATGGCTCGGCCCGCTTCCGGCGGGCGGCAACGCTCCCGCCACAAATTCAGAGCGGCCGCGGGTGGCTTCCGCGGTCCACTTCAAAACCTGCCGCTTTTCATCGGGCGTGAGAAGGTCTCCATAGCCGGTGTCCATGTTCACCGCCACTCGCAGCCCGGCCTGGAGCGTGCGCTCAAGATGACGGTGAAAGCCCGCGTCGTCCATCCGGCCATCTTGCCGGTAAGGGAGCAGGAGGGCGCTGATGCCCTGCGCCTTGCGGCGGTGGCGCATGTGATCGATGTTCTCAAGATTCATAGGCGTTCCACTTCCTGGGCTGGCATAGCCGGCCGCGGGCCCTGCCGCAGCTTGATGGCTTTCACCTCCGCCGCCTCTGGGCGCGCCTTGTAAAACGGATCGAGCGGGAAGCAGCCTGAGATCATGCCATTGCGCGGCCCGTTGGTGCAATCGCTGAAAGTGCGGCAAATCCGCTTTGGGTCGAGCCGCCCGCGCTCCAAAACATCCGCTGGAAGTTCCGGGTAGGAGAGCATCATGCGGCCGAGGCCCACTAAATC
>JBOGJY010000402.1:0-4081 GCA_050745325.1 Terriglobia bacterium | reverse complement strand
TCTCACTACCTCTTTGAGGAATGCCCGCTTTTTGGCCACCGGCTCGAGCAGTGTGACGGCGAGCTCCGGCACGGCAACTTTTAGCGCTAGGCCGGGAAACCCGGCCCCGCTGCCAATATCGAGTAATCGCCCATTGAGCTGCTCGTGGCGCGCAAGAAAGAGACTCTCGGCAAAATGGCGCGTCACGCATTCCTCTGGCGTCCGAATCGCCGTCAGATTGATCTTCTCGTTCCAACGCAACAGCAAGCCCAGGTATGTGCTCAATTGCGAGATTGCGCGCTCCGGCGACTCTATGCCAAATGGCCGAAGTAAATCCAAAATTTGAGCTTCGCTCAGCATGACCGCCAATAATCGTAATCTTAATTGTTTATATATTTATTAATAACCTAAGATTAACTATTTTGGGATATGGAAGAATCTACTGTTGTCGTGTCTCCGAAGTTCATTGAAATTGTAGCGGCGGCCTCTGGCCGCCGGTTTTTAAAGAGTAAAGACCGGCGGCGAAGACGCCGCCGCTACAGCACAACCGCGCAGTGAACCGTGTTAATCTTAAAGTATGCTTTATTTTATGTTTACTAAAAACTACATAAAAATCGGTGGCCATCAGGCGCTCCAAATTTGGCCGTAAAGGGCCGTTGCATGGGTCCCTTTTCATGCTATATTAACACCTTGTTTAAAGTTCGCAATTCCGGCGCGATCTCTACTCCTAGTTTAGCTCCAATTTATTGCAAATGAAGGGTTTAATTATTAAAGCGCGCTCTTTTTCCCTTTCGGGCGTAAGCCCCAACCGTCCCCAATTCGGGCCTCTTTCCTCGTTGGGCCTTAACATTGCGGCTCTCTCCGAGTGAATCGCTGATTGTAGGCAGGTTCTCCATGAACGCATGGCAGGAAGTCCTTGGTTATCTTAAGGCAAAGGTAAACACGCAAAGCTACCAGACGTGGCTCCGCCCCACCCGGTTGAGTCACGTGACTGACGGCAAGATTGTGGTGCGCGTTCCCAACCGGGAGTTTCAGGACTGGATTGAGGAAAAGTATGCGTCACTGATCGGTGATGCGCTGCAATCGCTCAAGCTGGGCGATCAGCGCATCGCCTACGTCTTTGACGACTCCCCGGAAGCCAAGCCGGAGCGCACTGGCGAGGTGAAGGCTGTGCAAGGCAAACTTGATTTTGATTCTTCCGCGCACCAACTCGACCCGCGCTACACGTTCGACGCCTTCGTCGTCGGGTCGTGCAACCAGTTTGCCCACGCTGCGGCGCGCGCCGTAGCTCAGGCGCCCTCCAAGATGTATAACCCGCTGTTCCTGTACGGCGGTGTTGGCTTGGGCAAGACCCACCTCATGCACGCGGTAGGACATGCCATCAAGGGCCAGTCGAAGGAGATGCGGCTGGCCTACGTATCTTCCGAAACGTTCACCAACGAGGTGATTAATTCCCTCCGCTACGACCGCATGATTTCTCTGCGCGAGAAGTACCGCAACGTTGACGTGCTCCTGGTCGACGACATTGAGTTTATTGCCGGGAAGGAGCGCACTCAGGATGAATTTTTTCACACCTTCAACGCTCTCTACCAGGCGCAGAAGCAGGTTGTGATTTCAAGCGATTGCGCTCCGAAAGAGATTCCAGAACTGGAGGAGCGGCTGCGCTCGCGTTTTGCCTGGGGTCTAACGGCCGACCTTCAACCGCCGGACCTGGAAACGAAGATCGCTATCCTGGAGAAAAAAGCTGAGGTTTTGGGAGTTGTTTTGCCGCCCGATGTAGCCGAATTTATTGCGTCTCGAATCAAAGCCAGCGTTCGTGATCTTGAAGGAGCGTTAACCCGGGTGCTCGCTTATTCTTCACTGACCGATGAACAGCTTTCGCTGGGCATGGCCCATCACGTTTTGAAAAATATCATCGATCAGGACGAGCGGCGCATTTCGATTGAGAATATTCAACGGCTGATTTGCAGGGAGTTTGGCCTGAGCCTAAGCCAGTTAAAGTCCAAGAACAATAGCAGGAAGATTTCTTACCCGCGGCAGATTGCGATGTATCTTACCAAGCAGCTCACGCCTACGTCTCTTCCCCAAATTGGAAGGGAATTTGGCGGAAAACACCACACCACGGTTCTGCATTCGGTAGGGAAAATCGAAGAACTGCGTAAATCCGATAAAGATTTAAACAGGCTTATCAACAAGCTTAAGGATAGCCTGAATTGAGGTTAGGCCACTTTCGGTGAAATCGCTCTTGATAGGGTTTGTGAACGGCTGAGTGGACCAGACTTTTACACACTAAGTCACAAGATAGAGGTTGATTTTAACAGCTCACGTTTTCTGGAACCCCTTCACTTTACATGAGATACTACGATTTCCACATATTCACAGGACTTACTAATACTACTAGTGATCTATAGGTGAATTGAGATATGGAATTTACAACTCGTAAGTCCGAACTTCTGAAGGAACTCGATCTTGCGCAAGGAGTGGCGGAGAAGAAGACGACCATCCCCATTCTCTCAAACATCCTTCTCGAAGTGACTGACTCGGAGTTGCGCCTGAGCGCGACCGACCTTGAATTGGGACTTCGTTGTGGATGCCCGGCGCGGGTGAAGAAAACGGGCGCGTCGACAGTTCCCGGCAGAAGGCTGCTCGAAATTGTGCGCTCACTTCCCGACGCTGAAATTAAATTCAAGGTTTTAGAAAACCATTTCATTCAGGTGACGTGCGAGAGATCCTCGTTCAAGCTGGCGGGAATGGCAAAAGATAATTTTCCCGCGCTGCCGGAGAGCCCCGCGGCGATCGCCACCATTCCGGCGGGCGTGCTGACGCCGATGATCCAGAGAACGGCGTTCGCCATCTCAAGTGAGGAATCGCGTTATACCTTGAACGGCGCCCTGCTCCTGCTGAAGCCAGACCGTGTCTTAATGGTGGCGACCGACGGGCACCGGCTGGCGCAAGTTGAAAGAGAAGTCCAAATTGACGGCCTGAATAGCGAGTTGCGGATTCTGGTTCCCAAAAAGGCCATGGGAGAACTTTCGAGGCTGCTCGCGCAAAGCGGGGATCAAGCGCCGGTCCGCTTTGCCAAGGACGACAGCCACCTCTTTTTTGGGGCGGGACACCGGATGCTGATCGCGCGCATTCTCACCGGACAATTTCCCAATTATGAGGCGGTGCTTCCGCGCGACAACAACCGGGCCATGATCGTGGATAAAATTCAGTTGGGCGCGGCGATCCGGAGGGTGGCGCTGCTCGCGGATGAGCGGTCGCGCGTGATCCGGTTTCAGATGAGCGGCAATCACCTGGAAATATTTTCTTCGAGTGGAGAGTACGGAGAAGCGCACGAAGAGCTTGACGCGGAGTACGCCCATGATGACATGCAGATTGGATTTAATTACCAGTATTTACTCGATTTTCTTGACGCCGCGGGCGCGAGCGAGAAAATCCGCGTGGAATTAAAGGACGAACAAAGCGCCGGCCTGCTTCGCCCGGCGGAGGATGACGCCTCTCTGTACCGCTACGTCGTGATGCCGATGCGGGTGTGAGCGGGCGCTGCGGCCTTTTGTAACGCAGGGCTCTCTGCTTGAGTAGGGTTTAACCCTGCGGTTTTTTCCGAGAATCGGAAATTTGAAATTGGAAAAGCCACCGCGAAGCGGTGCGACATGAATAGCCGTGGGTGAAACCCACGGATGTTAAACCGCGCCGTCGCTTGGCAACCCCAGAGGGGTTGAATATTGCAAAATCTGGTCATAATCATAGCAATTAAGATCGTTAGGCGTTCGGCCCCTTCAGGGCCGGGGGACCTTTTCCGTCCGTGACCGAGGGTTTCACCCACGGCTATTCATGTATCTCCCCTTCGGGGAGTAGAGGGAAAAGCCGCAGGGTTAAACTACAAACCCTGTGCTTCGGAGCGTCTCGTTTATCACGTTTGTCTTAATATTCTCATAGTGGCGCGAGAGGCTTACTTTGGAGCGCGGAGTTTTGTTTTTAAAACTCCGCGGCTTTTCTGAGGGTGGTCAAAAGCAAACCCCGCAGAGTTTTAAAAGCAAAACTCTGATCACATAAGGTCGTCGGCTCCTGAACTCCGGGGTTAGATTGGTGGTAGCAG
>JBOGJY010000401.1:0-20142 GCA_050745325.1 Terriglobia bacterium | reverse complement strand
TTGAGGTCCTCGGGGCTGAGGCAAACGCAAACAACCTGAAAAATTCGCCATCGAAAAGTGCCTCGCAAGCTCGCTTTGCTCACTCACCCTTAGTTGTCCCACAGACTCCTGGGGAGAGGGTGGCGAGCCCTTCGACCCCGCTCAGGGTAAACTCCGCGAGCCGGGTGAGGGGCATTGTCAGCGCAGCCGCGCCCTCGCGTGAGTCATCCTTCCAACAGTTAACAATCTGATGACAATCTGTAAACTTTCTCCACTCTTACTGCCGCATCCAACCTGGGGTAACAACAAAACTTGAAACCAGGAGGAAGGAATGAATTCACGGATTTCAGTTCGGATTGGCTTGGGAATCGCAATGGCAATCGCCCTTGCAGCGTCTGCTTTTGCTCAGTATAACGGCGGCGCGATGGGAAGCACCGGAGGAACAACAACCAATGGCGTCTATACGCCGCCCAAAGGCGGATACAGTTCCAGCACGGGCATCGCGATTGGGGCAGGGGTTGCCGCCGGGGTTGGCCTGGCGTATCTCACTCTCCGCAACCGCGGCTCGTTGGTAGGCTGCGTCCAGGAGGCGGGCGGCGGCGCCAAGCTTATCGCTGGAAAGAATAAGTCATACGCGCTCGATGAAAGCGGCTTGAGCCTCAAGGCAGGCGACCGGGTAAAGTTAAAGGGCAAGAAAGTGACGTCCAGCTCTGGAGAAGCGACCTTCACCGCCACGAAGCTGGTCAAGGATTATGGGTCGTGCGATCAACAGGCGGCATTGAATCAGCCTCCCGTTATGCCGTAAGGAAAACTGCGCGGGTTGTGGTATGGCCGCCGCTTGATTTGGCGCAATGGGAAGGTCATCCTGAAGACGGGTAGGATTGGACATCTGCTACGGGCCGGGCTGCCCCGCTGCCCCCTCACTCCCAGCCCCTCTCCCCCGAATCGGGGGAGAGGGCTGCCCGCGTAGCGGGACGGGTGAGGGGGTGCGTGGCCAAACTGAGGCGAAGCTTTGCTAGGGATTTACGATTTGATTCACCTTGTGGAGCCCCTGCGGGCCGCCCGCTTCGGCCGGCTGCGCGGGTTAGGTTCTTAACCATGGCAATACAGCGGATAACATCCCGGGAGATTTTAGATGACGACTCCGTCTCTCCGGAAGATCTTCCCATTATCCTTAACGATCTGTGGCGCATCAACCGCTGGTGCGGCGGTGTCTCGGGAAGCCTGCGGCTGCTGAAGAGGTTCTTCGCACGTACCGGCCGGCGCACCGCGCGCATCCTCGATGTTGGCGCGGGCGATGGAAGGCTGGCCTCCGCGTTGAGCCAGCGGTTGAAGAAACAGAACGTCGAAACAAAGTTCTTTGCGCTCGACCGGCAATTCTCTCATTTGCGCGGAAATCATTTTCCGCGGCAGGGGCTGACTCGCATCGTAGGGGACGCGCTCCATTTGCCCTTTCGCCCGGCCAGTTTTGACATTGTGATGTCGAACCTCTTCCTACACCATTTTTCCGGAGAATCCGCGAAGGAATTGATACGCGCGATGACGGCGGTGGCCAGCGAGGCTGTGCTGATCAACGACCTCGACCGCCGGTGGCTGCCGTATCTTTTGATACGCCATGCGCCCCTCCTCACGCGGAACCCCATTTCGCGGCTTGATGGGATAGCCAGCGTGCGGCAAGCTTATACCCGCCGCGAACTGGTTAGCCTCGCCGGGAAAGCCGGAACGGCCGCAGAGGTAACTTTCGAAGTCACCAGGCTGCCGTTTTTCAGGCATGGCCTGATTCTATGGAAAACGCCTGTAGCCGTGTGACCACAGAACCACGAAGGCATGTCCGGATTGCGCGCCGCCCCTCCTGGGCCAGCGAAAGGGAAATTTATGATACGTTCAAACGCTAAGCGGCTTTTTATTTACGCTGGAATTGCCATCTCTCTGTGCGGGGTTCTGGCGCAAGCGCAATTATCCAATCATGGGAACGTGCGCGAGATTCAGATGACGGCGAAGCAGTTTGAATTCACGCCAAGCGTCGTCGTTGTCCGCAAAGGCGATCACGTGAAGTTGGTCGTTACCGCTCTCGACCGCGACCATGGAATTGCGTTGCCTGCTTTCGGCGTCAAGCAGCGGCTCAAAAAAGGAGTTCCGGTGGCGATTGAATTTGACGCAAACAAGGTGGGAACTTTCCCGTTCCACTGTTCGGTTTTTTGCGGGATGGGCCACCGGCGCATGAAGGGAGCCGTGGTGGTCAAGGAGAATTAAGTATGGGACCGGAGGGGCCACGGTTCTGATGGGTATATCGATATGAATTTATGGCAGAGTGACGAGCGCAAGAAGCTTGAGCAGAAGATGCGCGATGAGGGCCGCCTGCCTCCGGGCCAGTCATTAACGCTGAAATGGCCTGTTCTGCACTACAGTAGCGTGCCAGACTTTGACCCTGAAACGTGGGATTTCCGCACCGCGGGCCTGGTGGAAAATCCTCTGCATTTGGACTGGACGCAGTTCCTTGCCCTTCCCAAAGTTGAAGTGACAGCCGATTTTCATTGCGTCACCCGCTGGAGCCGTTTTGACAACCGTTGGGAAGGCGTCGCCTTCCGCGCCATCTGCGAGATGACCCGGCCACGCCCCGACGCAACCCACGTGATGGTCCACTGCGGTGAGGGGTACACCACGAATGCGCCTCTCGAAGACCTGATGGAAGACAATGTGCTTTTCGCGTGGAAGCACGATGGGGAGCCGCTGGCGCCGGAACACGGCGGCCCATTAAGGCTGGTGGCGCCGAAGCTCTACGGGTGGAAAAGCGCGAAGTGGATTCGCGGCCTGGAATTCATGCCCCATGATCAGCCGGGATTCTGGGAGCAGAACGGCTACCACATTTACGGAGATCCTTTTAAGGAGCAGCGGTTTGATATGGATTGAAGAACGGCAGGCGGGATGGCGAGATGGCAATGATCAGCGCGGTCAATCACAGGAAGATTGACCGTGAAGGCAGCTCGCTCCCGCCGCAGCAAGCAGCGCCTTACGGCTTCTCAGAATATCTCGAAGCGTTCCTGTTGCACGGTGGGGTCGCTTTTAATCACCACTTCTTTGCGTGAAGAAGCCTCGATCTCTGAAAGCAAAACCCCGTCTTTCGATTTCAGGCTGGCGGCGACTTGCGGATGAACCCGCAATGTCATCGACTTGCCGTCAATCTGCGCGGCCATTTTACGGGCCTCAGCGACAATTTCATTACTCACCGTCGCCACTGACTTGACCCAGCCTGCGCCCGAGCAATAGGGGCAAGGATCGCAGAGCGTGCGCTCGAGCGATTGCTTGGCCCGCTTGCGCGTTAACGCGACCAGCCCAAATTCATTAAAGGAAAGAATCTTCGTGGGCGCGCGGTCACGGCGCAACGCGTCCTCCAGCGCCTGCACCACTTTAGTGCGGTTGCGGCGCTCATCCATATCAATAAAGTCGATCACAATGATCCCGCCAAGGTCGCGCAACCGGATCTGGCGCACAATCTCCATGACCGCATCAATATTGGTTTTGACGATGGTATCTTCCAGCCGGTTGGTCTTCCCGACATATTTACCCGTATTCACGTCGATGGCCACCAGCGCTTCAGTCTGGTTAATCACAATATAGCCGCCAGATTTCAACCACACTTTGGGTTTCAATGCCTTGTCGATTTCAGCCTGCACTCCGAATTCTTCAAACAGGGGAGCGTCCCGCGTATAAAGTTTCACATGGCCGACCAGCCCCGGTTGAAAGCGGTTGACGAAATCGAGCACGTGCTCGTACTCCATCTCGTTGTCGGCGCGGACGCACTTGAAGTCCGGGGAAAGCAGATCCCGTAAAATGCGCTCGACCAAGGTCAGATCCCGATGGAGAAGCGCCGGAGCCTTGCTGCGCTCCGCGCGGGTGCGAATATCGTTCCAGAGGTTAGTGAGAAATGCCAGGTCAGCTTTAAGCTCCTCCTCGCTGCGGCCGGCGCCGGCGGTTCGCACAATGAAACCGCCCGTCAACGACCCCCTGTTTTCGAGGATGATATTCCGCAACCGGAGGCGTTCTTCATCCGAGCCGATTTTACGCGACACTCCGATGTGAGTAATGGTCGGCATATAAACGAGATAACGGCCGGGCAAGGCAATATGCGAGGTGATCCGCGCTCCCTTGGCGCCCAGCGGCTCCTTCGCAATCTGCACCAATATTTCTTGCCCTTCTTTCAACAATTCGTTGATCGGCAAGGGTTGATGGTTCCCAGACCGCGGGCGTCCGGCGCTCCCAGTCTCAGGCTTGCGGCCGTGCGGACCGCGAAAACGGCCGCGTCCTCCCTTGCGACCGCGCCGGGGAGCAACACGCGCGCGGCTATGGGAATCGCGCAAAGTATAAGTTTGCCCGGATGGCGATTCGGCAGCCTCACCCGGCTGGGCCGTCATTTCGCCGTTCGTCCTTGCGGCGCTCTGGTCCTCGATATTGCGGCTCGAAGAAAACTGATCCGCGTTCTCACTCTCGATCGCAGAAGATGCGAACGAAAATTCGCTTTCCTCATCAAAGGCCTCATCCTGTTCCTCTGAGCCTTCCGCCTCGGGCCCTTCCGCCAACTCGCCTGATGCGGCGCCATGCTGCTCAATGCGTTTCTCTTCTGCCGCCGAGAGAGTTAGGTCAGAAATCATGCCGGTAGGCTGCGATTCGCCGGAAAAACCCGGCGCGCCCGTGTCACCCTCCTCAATGGTATTGCCAATTGCAGATGAGGGCGCAGCAATCTCCGTTGGCGTACTGATCTGCACAGCTTGATTGGCTTCGGGAGCAAGATGATTGAAATCGTCAGTTCCGGCCGTTGTTAGCCAGGGTAAATCAGCACGGCCTTCTTCTGGATTCCCATCCGGTTTTCCGGCCAAGCGAGCCACATCTTGAGCTTCAGGAGAGCTCATTCCAAAGGATTCCGGGCCTTCGGCGTGGTGTTCGGAAGCCCCTTGGCTGTATTTGGCGAGGGATTCTCCGGGGAGAAGTTCTAATGGCTTCGAAGCCGTCTCACCGTGCTGATCGTGAGGTTTCTCTCCTTCGCGCCGGGAGCCAAAACGGTTCTCGTGGAAGCTGCGCCCACGCCGCCGGTGCCGCCGCCCAGGAGAATCATGCCTGGGAAACTCGCGCTGCCGAATCTCTGCCCGCTCATCCTTCTTTGGCTCAGCGGATGGATCGGGTCCAGCGGCCGCTTCGGTTGGAGCGGCCTGCGAATCAGCGTTAGCGGGGCCGGCCCATGCTGGCGCCTGTTCTCGCCGCGAATCAAGGAATGCAGGCGCACCGACGGCTTCGGGGGCTTCCGAATTGGGCTGGGGGCCGCTGGCTATAAGGGGAGCAGGCTCGTCAACCACTTCGACGCGCGGTAGCTCGATCGCAGCCGGAGCAACTCCACTCAAAGCGCCCCCGGTGGCCCTTGCAACGCGATTTTCCGCCTCGGTGAAGACCCGGTCATACTCCTCAGAGTCTTCAAAGAAGTCGGAGACGTAGAGGAAAGCGTCCCGCTCCAGCCCAATATCGACGAAGGCGGATTGCATCCCTGGAAGGACGCGGTTGACCCTGCCTTTATAAATGCCGCCAACCAAGCCCGAATCCAAATCGCGCTGAAAATAAACTTCGACCAACTGGTCGTCTTCCAACACAGCTACCTTCGTCTCATGCGGAGACGAGGAGATCAGTAATTCCTTTGTCATGGAAACTCCTTCCTTGGAGTTTCCGGAAGGATCAACTTGCGCTGCAAGGATCGACTTCCGGCTTACCCCGCGTGGCCTTGTGACGCTTCGATCATCCCGGCCACCTTCTGGCGCGCCTGCCGGCATGGCAACTCCCGTGTGTTTGCCAGACGGGCCGTATGCCCCCTGCCGCTATTCGAGGCGCGCCTTTAACAAAACCGCTTTCAAAATCCGCCTATTTCCCTATTTCCGCCGGCCTCGCTTAATTCACAAAGCGGCGCATTCTAACGCTCATCGCCAGGCCTAATCCCACGAATGTAAATAGCACAGAGGATCCTCCCTGGCTCATGAGTGGAAGAGGAATCCCCGTGATCGGCAAAAACCCGATCATCATCCCCACGTTTACAGCAACCTGAAAAAACAGAACCGACGCCAGCCCGATTACAAAAAAAGCTCCGGCGCGATCTCCCGCCAATTGCGCTCCGTCCAGCAGGCGAATCAGCAGAACGAAGTATAGGAAAAGAACCACCAATGTGCCAGCGAAGCCTTGCTCTTCCGCGTAGGCCGCAAATATGAAATCCGCATGTGACACCGGAATAAAGCCGAGCCGGCTTTGCGTACCGTTCCCGACCCCTTTTCCCCAAAGCCCACCTGACCCGATCGCAATCTTTGACTGGGTCACCTGGTAACTTGACCCGCGCACGTCCTGGGCAGGATGAACAAACGTCATTAACCGTTCGCGCTGATACGGGCGCAACACGCGCCACCCAAGTGGCAGCATCAATACAGCCACCAGTGCGATGATCACCAACTGCCGGAAGCGTATGCCAGCGAAAAAAACACCCGCAATAATCGCTGGTACGAACGTAAGAGCTGTGCCTAAGTCAGGCTCCCGCGCCACCAGGACAGCCGGTATCCCAACCATAAGCGCGAGCGCAGCCAAGTCCTTCCATGTTACAGGCTTCGCTTTGCGCCCGGCAAAATAAGCTGCTACACATACTATTATAATCAACTTCACCATTTCGGACACCTGGAAAGTAAGACCCCCGATCGAAATCCAGCGCCGGACGCCTCCGACCGGATGCCCGATAAACAGCAAGGCCACAAGACCCAGTATGCTGATGACATACAGAGCGACTGACTGGTCAAAAATAATGTGGTAATCGATCTGACTCGCAAGCAGCGCCAGGAAGGCTCCTACCAACACCCAATCAATCTGCCTCTTGTATTGACCCGCTAGCGCCGTATGCATCGTGGTGCTGTAAATCTCCACGATACCGGCGGCAGCGAGAACCAATGCGGTAAGCAGCAACAACCAGTCGAGATCGCGAAGACTAAAACCTTTTCTCATTCTTCAACCAGACGATTGCCCGTTGATGAGGCGCCGTCTCAACCTTCATGAAAACCCGCAAGCCTTAAAGAATCAGGGAAGCACACCCGCCTTCACCGCGCCAGGCGCTTTTGCCGGAGCGCCGCCTTTGGTAATCTCAGGTTGTTTCGAAGCCGGACCCGCGCGCAGATCCTGCGGATGGTTTTCCTCGTAGTATTCCTTAATAACTGCGCCCGCCATGGGCGCCGCCACGCTCGATTCGCCTCCGTGCATCACCAGCACAGAAACAACAATCTCCGGGTTGGGTGATGGCGAGTAACCCACGAACCAGGCGTTATTCTTATAATTCGCGCTATGGGCAGAACGCTCAAGAGCCACGCTCACCACTTGAGCCGTGCCCGTCTTCCCTGCAATATCCAGCCCTGCCACGCGAGCGCCCCCGCCAGTTCCACCCTCGTTGACCACGCCCCACATGCCACTCGTTACCGCCTGAACGGTTTCCGGGCTCAGAGGGAATTGACTCATATTATCCGGCTGCGGCGCCATCCCCAGCTTCACCAGTTCATTCCTGAAGGCTAAATGCGGACGATAGAAGACGCCGCTCCAGGCAATGCCTCCGATCGTCCTGGCGATTTGCAGCGGGGTCACTGCAACCGCTCCCTGGCCGATGGCAACGGAAATCGTCTCCCCTGCGTACCACTTATGCCGGAAATGGCTTTCCACCCACTCCGGCGTGGGCATGAGCCCCGGTTCTTCACCGGGCAAGTCGATCCCGGTCTTTGATCCCAGGCCGAGATGTTGGGCATAGGATGCGATTTTATCGATGCCCAGCATTTTGCCGAGCGTGTAGAAGTAAACATCGCAGGAAATCACGATAGCGCGATGAAGGTTCACCGAGCCGTGTCCGCGATGTTCCTTCCACCAGGTCCAATCGTGATAGGTATGCCCGTAAAATGTGATGTAGCCGGGGCAGTCCACTGTATAGTCAGGCTTAATTTCGTGCGATTCGAGGCCAGCAATCGACATCACAATCTTAAAAATAGAGCCGGGAGCCAGTTGCGCCTGGATGGCTTTATTCATGAGCGGCTTCTCGGGATCAGAGACAAACTGCTTCCATTCGGCGGGGTCAATATGATGCGCGAATTCATTCGGGTCGATATCGGGGTGGCTTACCATCGCCAGCACTTGGCCCGTGCGCGGGTCGAGAGCGACTACCGCGCCTTGATTGTCACCGAGCGCCTGCTCAGCGGCAAGCTGCAGGTTCAAATCAAGGGTTAAGCGCAAGTCGTGCCCGGGATGAGGGGTGATGGTGGTCATGGACCCCACCTCCTGGCCACGGCTATTGACCACCACACGCCTCATGCCGTCCTGCCCGGTCAGAATCCGGTTGTACTCGCGCTCGATGCCAGTCTTCCCGACTACGTCCCCTGGATGATAGCGGGAATTGCTGCTGGCAACTTCTTCCGCTGAAACATCGCCCACATACCCTAGCAGAGCCGCCGCCACATGGTGTTTCGGGTAAAAGCGTTGTTCGGTCTGAATAAGGTCGAGCTCTGGGTACTCGTTGCGGTGGGATTCTACAAATGCAACATCCTGCATCGTGGCGGATTTCTTGATGACGACCGGCTGGTAATGCGGCAGCTTCGCCATCTGCCTTAATTGCTGCCCGAGATCTCCAGGATCAATGGCCAATCCGAGCGCAATACCCTTGAGGGTATCCGGCGTGAGCTTTTGAGGATCATCCCGTGATAGGAGCACACTGAAAGCAGGTAGGCTATCGACTAAAATTTCTCCGTTGCGGTCGAGGATGCGGCCACGCGCCGCAATGATCGGAAGATCACGCGTTCGATTTCGTTCGGACTCCTCGACGTATTGCTGGTGGTGCGTGACTTGCAACCGCCAGTAACCGGCAAGAAGCCCCAGAAAGATTGCGGCAATCAAATACTGCAGGAAAGTGATTTTCCAGGCCGGAAACCGTGGTTCTTCCGGAAATCGAACTTCCATGTCGGCTCTGTCCGCGCAAGGGCCAAAGAGGCGGCAGCCCGGAGGTTGCCTCGCGCGCCTCTTAGGAAGGAAACACTGCTGGACCCCGGCGGCTGATCGCTAAAGTTTACCCAATGAGAACCCTAACATAAGCAAGGAGTTGAAGCAAGGATTTACTTAAAAGTAACTATCTGCCAAGAAGTGTACCTCTCAGCGACTGAAAGCAAAAAAGCGGGCAACTCCGGCCGGTAACGCACGTTGACAGAGTTATAATGGGCGGGTAGCATAAATTCCGGCGGGAAGCTAAGAGTGGCGCGCATCGGTATCCTAATCGGACCGCTGCTTTAGCAGACGGGAAAACTCAACGCCATGAGTCACAGCTTTGAGGTTACTTGCCCTTGTTGCGGGTCTAAATTAACGGTTGATTCCAGCCTCGGCGCAATTGTCCATTCGACCCCTCCTGCAAAACACGCGCGGGTTGAGGAGCGGGATCTGGAGCACGCTTCGCAGCTTCTTGAAAAGGATGCGGCCCACCGGGATTCCCTGTTTCGCGAAAGCATGGAGGCCCAGAAATCAAAGTCAGAACTTCTCGAACGCAAGTTTGAAGAAGCTCTGAAAAAAGGCCGCGAAGGCCCCGTCACCCCACCTCTGCGCGATATCGACCTGGATTGACTAACCCCCAAGCATACTATCCGCAAAATAATAACGGCGCATATATTCTCTGAGTGGCGTATTACCTCGCTCCCGACCGTGCAATGGGAGCATCCGCAGACACGACGGGTTGGAAGAGACCGTTTTGGCTCAGGCGCGCCGAAAGTGTGGTAGCGGGGGGGAGGATCGAACTCCCGGCCTAGGGATTATGAGACCCTCGCTCTACCACTGAGCTACCCCGCCCCTTGAACGCCATATTTAAGGGAAAAATCCCGCTGGCAGGCACAAAAGCTAAGGTTAAGGCATCGAGACTTCGGAAGTCAATCCAAACCACAAATGGGTAGTGGGTCAGTCTGAAAATAATTGATTTATAGATGCATGGCCGGATAAACAAACGTCTTGTATATTTGCAGATAGGGCAAAATCAAGACGTCCGGGATGAGGAAAGGACACAAACGTGAAACCGGAAAATACGCGGCCAGTATTATCAGTGATGCTGGCGGTCGCCGATACGCCTGCGGCTATCCTTCCCGCAAATTCATGTCAAGGTCCGTCAGGAATGTCCCCGTGCAGTAACGCGGCGCATCCGGGCGCCGGCGCTCTGGCGCTGCTAGTTGTCTATTTTACCGGGCCCTTCGGGGGTGGTAAAGTACCGTCCAATTCGTCCCGCCACTTCAGCGCCCAGTGGCTCCCAGGTGAAAAAGTACCAAAGAAAGAGTCCGCCATAGACCACGCCGCCACAAGCCAGTTGGAGGGCGAGCGTGCCATAAGTGATGGCCGGAAGCATCCGCCTTAAAAAGACCAGCGTTCCTATCAGCGGCAGGCATAACAAGAGAGGCGGAAGATAAGCATGGCGCACGTAACCGGCCAGAGAAGTCTTCAGAATCCGGCACGTGTAAACAGGATAAAAAACAATGCTGCTCACCCCGAGCGGAATCCCCACACCCCAGGCGATGCCGATAAGGCCCTTATGGGCCCCCAGGAGAATGGCCAGCACAATCACGGCGACGCCCTCGGCCACACTGGCGACGGCAAGCCAGCTATGCCGTCCGATGCCAAACAAAAGCCTTACCGCGGCCGCTTGCGCCAGATAGAGTGTCATGGGCACGATCAGAATCACCAGGATCGGGTAACTTGAAACATAACGAGCTCCCATCCAAAGGTGGATAATAGGTTTGCCTAACGTAATGAACAGCACGCACACAGGAAACACGATGAGCGCGCACACGCGGCTGCCCTGATCGAGAATTCTTATAAGAATTTGAACGTCGCCGGTTGACTCGGCGTGGCTGGAAATCGAGGTAAAGACGGCAGAGGTAGCAGTGGTCAACCGGTTAGCATAGTCCACCAACTTCGATGCGATGGAAAAATATGTGATATGGGCCGCCGAGAACATGAAGCCTATCAGTATTTCGGCGGAATAGAATCGCATCTGTTCCGATATGGACATCACAAACGCCGGCAAGCTGTATGTAATCATCAAGCGGAGCGATTTTTTATTCGCCAGTTTCCAGCTCAAGCGCACAACCATAGTCCGAAACAAGAAAAACATGCAAATCAGGCTGAAGAGAATGTTGCAGCTCACCGTTACGATGGCAACCGTCAGAAGGCCCAGCCCGTGCGTCAGCGCCCAGACAATCAACGCCGCGCGGGCAGCAACCGTGGCAATTGAAGCCAGGTCGCATGTGGCAAACCGCTGCAGTGTATATAAGGCGCCGGGAAAGATGCCCAAGGGGAAACCGAGAGCGATGGCCGTGCCTGTGATCAGGAACAAGAGGCGGGCGGACCTGAAAAAATCCGGCGAAATATGGAAGAGGGTATCAACGTAAATGGCTCCAACAAAGGTGAGGACAAGCAGCAAGACGGCGATGATGCAGTAAATGGTGAAAACCGTGCTCAGAAATCGATTGAGCTCGTCGGTGTCCCCCGTCGCATTAAACTTAGCGACGTAGCGGCCAAGAGACGATTTGATGCCAAAATCGAGGACGCCGTAATAGCCGGTGATCGAAAAAATCAGCACATACAAGCCGAACGCGCTGTCACCCAGATGGTGAAGAATAAAGGGCAGCAGCAGAAACCCAACCAGCAGAGAAACTCCCAGCCGCAGCCAGCCCGTTCCAATGCCCTTGAGGGCGTTCAGCTTCAGGTTCATCCAATCCTGCTTCCTGCGGGCATTGATTTCTGTTTCAATTGAGACGGTTCCTCACGATAAGACGCTTGGGACAGGAGGAAACCGCAAGCGGGCTTAAACATATGAAGCCCCATCATTCTGGTCTGCGAACGGAACTTTATCCCGGCTACACCTGTCCGGGCCTCGCGTGCCGGCCCATCAGTAATTTCTTAATCCTGCGCTTCAGGCCGGCTTGCTGCATGGCCTTGCCTAATCCCACGGAAAGCGCGTTCACGCTGGCGTGCCCTCCTAACATAATCAGATTAGGAATGGTCTTCTTGGCATAGATAATGTAAGCGCAACGCATCGAGCCGGTGGCGAAAAATGATTTGTAAGGAAGAATTCCATCCCCGAAATCAAGATGGTGGTATTTCTTTTCGGCAAAAAGCCTCTCCACCAGCGTGTAGAGCAGCACCTTGCCCGGAGACCATTTTGCGTAATCCAGATCATAACCAATCCTCGCATAGAGGAGATTTTCATCTTGATCGCAGCAGTATGCAAAGGTGACCGGCCGTTCTCCGTGAAACAACACATAACCCCGAGCCAGCCGCCGGGCTGCGAGATCAATCATCTCCGCTTTGAATTCCCCGGAGCGAGGAAACCCTTCCTCGCCGAGAGTCGAATGCCAAGATCGTTCGCCAATCTCAAGCGCCAGAGCGCGGAATTCTACCATTTCATCAGGCGTCAAAAACTCGCGGCACTGGATAGTTCCGCCGGAATAATCGGCGAACTTCCGGATCTCACGGGTAAGGTTGTGTCTTGGCTTCGCACCAAATTTTTTCAGGTAATCTTCGAAAGTCCCCTCGAGGCGGATAAAGTACCGGGGCGCAATCTTCATCACATAACGGACCGTATTCCCGTCTGATGTCAGGTGAGGTAACTCCGACTCAACAGGCTGGGCGGGTACTACGGCAATCGTGAATTCATGCGGCAAGTCCTGCCAGCGCGGGACCGTTTCTTCTATGTTTGTCGAAAGGCGGGTGAAAGGCGTCGACAGTTTCAGCGCCGGCACATTGAAGGTCTTCAAACCTCTTCCACCAAATGCGAACTCGATCGCTTCAGTGGCCGGCTGCCAGAGATGCTGGGAAGGCGGTTTAACGGCGCTCTCCATGAGTCTCGTAGAAAGTTTTGATTTCCCGAACCACGGCCGCCTGATCCTCCGCCTTTAATTCGGGGTAAATCGGAAGCGCCAGAGTCTCCCGGCTTGCGGCTTCAGCCTGGGGAAATGCGCCCTCCCGATAACCCAAGTAAGCGAAGGCCGGTTGGAGATGGAGAGGCGCCGGGTAGTAAACTTCGGTGGGGATTCCCCGCCCTTGGAGGTATTCCCGCAGGGAATCCCGCTCGGGACATCGGATGACGTATTGATTAGAAACATGGGTCCGGTCGTTGGGTTGATCTTTCGGAAAGCTAGGCAGAACAAGTTCTTTTTCCAGATCATGTCCGGCAAACAGCTTTTGATAGCGCGCAGCGGCGTCCTGGCGCCGCCGCGTCCATTCAGGAAGGCGCGGAAGTTTCACCCGCAGGATGGCGGCCTGAAGCGCATCCAGGCGGCTGTTGGCGCCGAGAATTTCGTAGTGATATTTTTTCCCGCTTCCGTGAGCTCGAATCAGCCGCAGACGGCCAGCCAGTTCGGCGCTGTTGGTTGTCACCATCCCGCCATCTCCTGCGCCGCCCAGGTTCTTGGAAGGGAAAAAACTGAAACAGCCCATCGTTCCCATGCTGCCCACACTTTTGCCTTGGTACACGGAGCCGATTGCTTGCGCTGCATCTTCGATGACCGCCAGATCGTGTCTTGCCGCAATCTTCAGGATGGGATCCATATCGGCAGGCAAGCCAAACAGGTGAACTGGAATGATGGCGCGGGTCTTTTCTGTAATGGCCGCCTCGATTGCGGAGACATCGATGTTAAAAGTCGCGGGATCGATATCCACGAAGACGGGCCGCGCGCCATGGATGGCAACCGCGCCCGCCGTAGCTACGAAAGTATAAGGAGTGGTGATGACCTCATCACCCGGGTGGACGCGAAGCGCCTGCAGCGCAATCTCAAGCGCAGCGGTGCCCGAAGCGCAACTTACTACTTCTTGTACACCAAGCTGGCGCGCCACCTCCTGTTCAAAAGCGTCCACCTCGTGACCCAGGATAAACTGCTGGCTTTCCATGACCCTGGTCACAGCGGCCATCACTTCCTCCCGTATGGAAGCGAACTGCGCCTTAAGATCAACAAACGGAAATAGAGGCTGCCGGGCTGGAATACTGGCTCCGTGAACGGCCCTATCGGTGGGCTTTATCAAGTCCTGCCCCGCCGCCGTCGAACTTAGTTTGTGCTGGCTAGTCATTCTCGGATTGCGCAGCGCGCGTGTGATCGCGCGCTTCCCCGGCGGGTTGCTGAAGAAGCTTGCCAACGTGTCATTCTGAGGAGCCGTAGGCGGTCCTGACCGAAGCCGAAGGAAGAATCTCACAAGGCGTTAATTCAACCCACAAGCAGATTCTTCGCTTCGCTCAGAATGACAGTCATAAAGGCCTTTTCTCCATCCTGCTAACGGCTCCTTGTTGAAGTGAAAAAGACTTATACTGCGCATCATGGGCCGGGGTTCCGGCCGCGTCTATCAGTGTACCCCACGGCTTCCGCAGATGTCATGAAGAAGATTGCAAGACCACAATTAAAGTGTCTCATTTGTCTCATCTATCTCCAATTTCTCATAGCCCGCTGCTAGACTGAGGAACGGGCCGGATACCCGGCGCTCTGGCAACATTAGGAAACGGATTGAGGAGGAACAGCGCAGAATGCAAAATTTACGGAACGAAGCCTATTGATGATTGAAAACAAAGGAAGATTAAAATCGTCTCATATCTAATGAGGCTACGCCTCAACCCATGAATCGTGACACCACTACGAAGCGGTGGAACATGAGTAGCCGTGGGTGGAACCCACGGAACGTGAACCACGGTCCTTCCTCCGCAACCCCGGAGGGGTTGAATAGGGTCAGAACAGCGCATCAATTGTTCGATTGTTCGGCCCCTTCAGGACCGGCGGCCTTCCCCGTTCGTGACCGTGGGTTTTACCCACGGCACTTCATGTCGCTCCCCTTCGGGGAGCAGGAGCCGCAACAGCATGATGAAAACTTGACTCATTTACACCAACTTCTGAACTTCAAGACTTCCATCTCCCTAGTCCAGCCGGAGGAAAGGCATTTCCTCGCACGCTGCGCGTGCTTACCATGCGACCGTGAGCGCCAACATCTCTTCTCTGAGCTCAGGGCAAGCTCTGCCGGCAAATGCCGCCAGGGCCGGCGGCGCTACCTCGTTTACAACCTCAAACTGAGAGACCTTTGGGCAAAAACGGGCTGACCACGAGGAACAAGGTGAGCGCAATCATGACGACGCACGTAGTCCAGGCAATGATATTGAAGATGCGCGTGTTGCGGTAATCGCCCATAAGGTCCTTGCGGTTCACAAGGCGCAGCATGAAGATCAGCACGAATGGCAGGAGGATGCCATTGATGACTTGCGAGAGAAGGATTACCGGAATCTGCTTCTGCTCGCTGAGCGCCATCACGGTGAGCGCGCCAAAAACAATCAGACCCGTGTAAAGCGCGTAAAACGCCGGAGCTTCGCGGGGCTTCTTATTGATTCCGTGTTCGAGACCCAGTCCTTCACAAACGTAGTACGCCGTTGCTAACGGAAGAATGGAGGCGGAAAAGAGGGACGCGTTGCACAGACCAAACGCAAACAGGGCCTCCGCCGCGCGGCCGGCGAGCGGACGCAGAGCCAGGGCCGCCTGCCCCGCGTCACTGATGTCGCGGTGGCCGCTTACATAAATGGTGGCGGCGCACGCAGCAATGATAAAAAACGCCACAATATCCGTCATGAAGCAGCCGGCAATCACGTCCCATTGCGACGCCTTGTAATGTTTTACCTCAATGCCTTTTTCGACCACGGCGGATTGCAGATAAAACTGCATCCAGGGAGCGATGGTTGTGCCCACCAACCCAATCGTCATGTAGATGTACGCCGGGCTGAAGTGAAAGTTTGGAACCACGGTATTGCGCAGGGCAACGGTCCAATGCGGATGCGCCAGAAAACACGAAATAGGATAGGCGACATAGAACAGGCAGGCGACCAGGAAAACCTTCTCCACCAGACGGTAAGTGCCCTTGACCACCAACAGCCACACAACCAGCGCGCCCGCCGGCACCACTAGGTAGCGGCTTGCGCCCAGCACCTCCATTCCTGAAGCGAGGCCGGCAAACTCGGAAATGGTGTTGCCAAGGTCCGCGATGAGCAGCAAGACCATGAGAAAAAAAGTGGCGCGGAATCCATATTCTTCACGGATAAGGTCGGCGAGGCCCTTGCCCGAAACCACGCCCATGCGCGCCACCATCTCCTGCACCACAATGAGGGCGATGGTAATCGGAATCAGCGTCCACAGCAGCGAGTATCCGAGCGATGCCCCGGCTTGGGAATAAGTGAGGATTCCACCCGCGTCATTGTCCACATTGGCCGTAATAATGCCGGGGCCGACCACGGCGAGGAAGATCAGCAGATTGCGGCGGAAATTCCGCAGGCGCTTGCGATCCATTAGGGTCCGGTTCAGGAGCAGGGGGATGAGACGGGAATCGAATCATGCGGTCAAAAGACCCAATAAGGCAATGACTCAATGACCCGATGATTCAGCGATTCAGTCTATGCTTTGCTCGTCTCTTGTCACTGTATTTTTTACTTGTGCTTCACCACGACTTCGAGCACGTCGTCCGCCGTCACGACGCCGAGCAGGTGGCCCTCCTCGTCCGTAACAGGCAGCGCCACCAGGTTATATTTGTGAAACAGCTCTACAACTTCCTTCTCGTCCGCGTGCGCATGAACCGAGATGATGGGATCCGTGGAGAGGTCCTTGAGCGCGGTATCCGAATTGGCAAGGAGGATTCGCGCCAGCGGGACGGCGCCAGTGAGCGCATTTTCCGCTCCGGTCAGATAAACCTGATGGACGGATTCAGCGGGGCCCTTAAAATCGCGGAGCGCCTCGACCACCTGGGCCAAGGTTGCCGATTCTTCCACCGCAATATAATCCGTGGTCATCATTGCGCCCGCCGTGTTTTCCTCAAAGCCCAGCAGCCCGCGAACTTCCGTGGCCTCGTCGGTTTCCATTCCGGCCAGAAGCTCGGCGGAGGTCTCGGGCGTCATTTCCTGCAGCACGTCGGCCGCCTCATCGGGTGGCATTTCCTCGATGATGTCCGAGGCCTTTTCCGCCGAAATGCTTTCCAGCAGCGCCGCCTGCATACGGGTGGGAATTTCAGAGATCGCCTGCGCCGCAGTTTCGTCGTCGAGAGACTCGATGACCGCCTTCTGCTCGTCGCGGCTCAACTCTTCAAGAATGTCCGCCACGTCGGCCGGATGGAGCTCCGCCAGCCGGTCGAAGGAAATTCGCAGCTTCAGGCGCCGCGCGGGATCGGGCTCGATGAGATTCACAAACTCCCAGCGTATCTCTTGCGACGGCAGCAGACCGGCGAGTGAGCGGATTTTATGCTTGGAAAGTGCGCCTTGGAGCAGCCGGCGCACCGCCGAGGCAAGGCCAACGTTCACAGCCACAATTCGCAATTCGGTATGACCATTGACGGGGCGAATATCGAAGTCCACGTCGTTCACCCGCTCCACCTTGCGGTGGTTTACGTCGATAATCTGCTGGTCGAGAACGTCCTTTTTGACGGAAATAACGTATTCGTCTGGCGTATACGGACGTAGCTTGTCAGCCGGTAGGTTGGTTTGCACGGCGCGGACTGAAACCGACTGAACTTGGTCGTGAGCAATCCAAAGTTCCTTCTTTTTTGGCGTCTTGATCCGGTAAGCCGAAACGAGCATCGCATTCTGGCCCGGATTCACCAGCAAATCCGCCAGCCGCCCAAGATAATCCCCTTTGGCGTCGAAGGAAGGCAGGTTCTGGAGCTCGGTAAAGTAAATCATAATGAGCCTCGTGACGAACTAAAAAGCAACCCCGCCGGCGGGCAATCACTATTGAGGCAAAGGCCGGAGCGACGCCAGGAGTTTCGCCGGCGGATAGGAGTTGATGACGCCTTTCTTTTCCATCCAGCCGCGCCGCGCCGTCGTGACGCCATATTGCATGAACCGGAAGTGCTCCGGATCATGCGCGTCTGTCGAGATGACCACCTTCATGCCTTTTTCGTGCGCCAGCTTCACATGGCGGTCGCAGAGGTCAAGCCGTTCGGGGCTGGCGTTCACCTCCAGGATCACTCCCAGACGGCGCGCCGCCTCAAAGACCGCTTCCACATCGAAATTAAACGCGTCGCGCCGAAGAATTTGCCTGCCGGTAGGATGCCCAAGAATCCTCACGTAGGGATTTTCGAGCGCCTTTAGCAGTCGCCCGGTCATCTCTTCGCCGGGCTGCGTCATGCGCGAATGAACGCTGGCCACCACAATATCAAATTGCTTCAAAATGTCATCCGGATAATCGAGCCGTCCGTCCCCGAGAACGTCTACTTCGGTGCCCGCCCAGATTTCGATTCCCTTCACCCGCTCCCGCGCCGCTTTGATGCGCCGGATGTTTTCGACCGCGCGCTTGTCGTCAAGGCCGTGGGCGACGGTAACGGCCTTCGAATGATCGGTAATCAGGATGTAGCCATACCCCAGCTTCTTCGCCGCCGCGGCCATTTCTTCAACGCTCGTGTGCCCGTCCGAAGCCGTGGTGTGCATTTGCAGGTCGCCCCGGATGTCGGCGAGCTCGATCAGGTCCGGCAAACTCCCGCTCTCCGCAGCGTCGATCTCGCCCTGGTTCTCGCGCAGCTCAGGGGGAATCCAGGCAAGACCCAACTTTTTATAGACTTCTTCCTCAGTACGTCCGGCAATGGCTTTATCGCCCCGGAAGAGGCCGTATTCGCTCAGTTTCAAGCCCAGTTTGCGAGCGCGTTCGCGCAGGGCCACGTTATGTTCTTTCGAGCCGGTGAAATATTGCAGAGCAGCGCCGTATGACTCGCTTTCGAGCAGCCGGACATCCACCTGCATGTCATTCTCAAGCTTGACGCTGACCTTGTCCTCACCTTTCGCCAGCGCCTGCTGGATGCGGTCGTGTTTCACGAAATAATCGGCGATGGCAGCGTGTTCCCGGCCGGTCACAAGAAGGTCGAGATCGCCCACCGTCTCCCGGCCACGGCGCAGCGACCCCGCCGCTGTTACCTGATCTACGAATTTACATTCGCGCAAATAATCAGAAAGCTCCTGAGCCGTTTCGAAAGCCACATCCAACCGGAAGCGGCCCGCAGCGCGCCGGAACGTCTCGATGGCTTTCAAGATGTTGACCTCGGATTTCTCACTCATTCCCGCAAGGTCGCGCAGCTTGCCTGCCTTAGCCGCTGCCTCAAGCTCGTCCACCGACTTGATATCAAGCTGTTTGAAAAAGAGCCGCACCTTTTGCGGGCCCACGGTTTGTAATTGGAGCAAGTCAAGAAGAGTGCGAGGAATTTTAGCCAATTGCTCCTGGTGATATTTCAGGCGGCCTGTTTCGATGAACTCAGCGATTTTTAGGGCAAGATCAGCGCCAATCCCTGGAATTTCCGTCAATTTCCGTTTCGGGTCGTGAACAATGTCCGCCAGGCGCTCGGGATAACTCCCAATCGCCCGTCTCGCCTTGTCATAAGCGGCGGCCTTAAACGGCCACTTGGCGTCTTCTTGAAGGATTTTGATGAGGTTCGCAATCTCCTCAAAAAGAGCCGCTATTTCAGAATTCTCCATAAATCATGCTCTTTGTATTCTGCGTCAGTGGGTAACCGCAATAATTAGTCATACGTATCCGATGAAAAAGAGCGCTAGGGAACTGAAGCCAAACGTTTCGCTGAGACTATAAGCCTTTGGGGTGTGAAGATTGCCGTGCTGAACTTCCTCATAGCTGAGAATAAGCCATCCCATGAAGGCTACACCCATGATGACCGATCCCGCGAGGACGAGAAGGGGCAAGGCGTAAAAGCGCGGCAAACGCGCCTCCTGTCCGCGGAGGACGGACGACCCTACCAGAAGCACGATAGAACCGGTGGCCAATCCGATCATGAACTCTGCAAGACGGAGATACTTTTGCAGCAGCGGTTCAAATGCACCGGGCTTACCTTGCGGATCAAGGTTATAGGCCCGGTTCTTTCTTCTCGGGGTATAGCGCAATAGCCAGATGATGATTGGGATGGCAACCGCTGTCACAACGCCACTAAAGCCTCGAAATAAGTGTGGCATAGTAAACGCCTTATCTGGCGGCCGTGGATGAATTTCGGCGAACCGGCCGGCCGGAACCGGATGCTAGATCCGATACGCTCTCGGCCACTTCGACCAGAGAATGGAGCGCCCTGTTGACAGAGGCTGAATTTGGA
>JBOGJY010000400.1:0-7843 GCA_050745325.1 Terriglobia bacterium | reverse complement strand
CGCCCAACTTCCTCTTCCGTAATAATCGCGACGGCACGTTCGACGACGTAACGCGCCAAACCGGCCTCGACCGCAATAACAACCGCTTCAGCTTTGCTTGCGGATGGTGCGACTATGACGCGAACGGCTGGCCCGATTTGTACGTGGCCAACGATTTTGGCAAAAAGAATCTCTATCACAACAACGGCGATGGCGCGTTCACCGATGTCGCAGAAGAAGCGGGGGTGCTCGATACCGGCGCGGGAATGAGCGTTTGCTGGCTGGATTACGACAACGACGGGAAGCAAGATCTCTACGTCGCTGATATGTGGACGGCGGCCGGCCAGCGTCTCACTCATCTCGATAGTTTCATGCCCAATACGCCCCGCGATGTGCGCGATCTTTACCGCAAACACTCCATGGGAAACTCGCTCTTTCGCAATGACGGCAAGTTTCAGAATGAATCGGCCATGTCGGGCGCCGGCATGGGGCGATGGGCGTGGTCAAGCGACGCATGGGATTTCGATCACGACGGTTTTCCCGACCTCTACATTGCAAATGGGATGATCAGCGGGCCCGAGACCTCCGAGCTTTCGAGCTTCTTCTGGCGGCAAGTGGTGGCGCGATCTCCGCTCGGCGGCGTTCCCACGGACGCCTACGAGCAGGGATGGAACGCCATCAACGAGTTGATTCGCTCCGATGCAACCTGGAGCGGCTATGAGCGCAACGTGCTCTATGCCAATAACCGCGACGGCACATTTTCCGAAGTGTCGGGCGCGGCGGGGCTTGACTTGATCGATGACAGCCGGTCCTTCGCGCTGGCGGATATCGATCATGACGGGCGGCTCGAGATCATCTTAAAGAACCGGACGGCGCCGCAGGTTCGCGTTTTTCATAACGTCATGCCCGGACTTGGACATTCGCTTTCCTTCAAGCTGAAGGGGAGTAAGAGCAATAAAGATGCTATCGGCGCGTCCATCACCCTACGGGCGGCGAGCGGCAAGCAAACCAAATTTCTTCAGGCAGGATCGGGCTTCCTCGCGCAACACTCCAAGGAGGTTTTCTTCGGCGTGGGCCAATCGAGCGAGTCGGTTCATGTTACCTTGCGTTGGCCGAACGGCCTGGTGGAAGGGTTCGAAAACGTTCCGGTAAATCACCGAATCGAGATTGAAGAGGGCGCGGGGCGCTTCAAAGCAACTCCCTATTCGAATGGGCCGAAGACGGCCTCTAGAATTGTTCCTGCCGCTTCCGGTCAGGCTAGCTTCGCAGCGCCGTTCAATCAGCGGGAACGCGCGAGCCAGGCGCACCGGCTGCGCTATCGTGAAGAGCTGCCGAGGGCAGTCGAAACCTGGTTGCTCGCGCCTATCGATCCGCCCGGTTTTTCACTTCCCGATCTTTCCGGCCAGACGCACAGCCTGAGCGGCTATCGCGGCCGGAGCGTCTTACTGAATTTCTGGTCTCGCTCTTCGCCATCCTCCGTGCGCGATTTGCGGCGGCTTCAGGGTCACGATTCGATTTGGCGGAAACACGGCATTACCCTTCTCACCGTCAATGTTGATCATCCTTCGGATGAGACCGGCGTTGTGGCCCTGGCGAAGCGCGAGGCGCTGCGTTTTCCAATCCTCATGGCCACCGCGGAAACCCTCTCCATTTACAATCTGCTCTACCGGTACAGCTTCGACCGCCGCCGCGATTTGCAATTCCCAATTTCATTCCTGCTCGATCCAGAGGGAATGATAGTGAAGATTTACCAGGGACAGCTCGATTCCCGTCACGTTCTGAGCGACGCGCAGAAAATCCCCAAGACTGAGCGCGATCGCCAGGAAAGGGGCTTGCCGTTCCGCGGCGGCTATTACGGCGGCGGCTTTATCAGGAACTATTTCACCTACGGCGTAACCTTCGCGCAACATGGCTACCCCGAGGCTGCGGAAACCGCTTTCAAGCGCGCGATTCAGAACGAGCCGGAATCGGCCGACGCCTACTACGACCTGGGCACGCTTTACATGCAGCAGCAGAAGTGGGACCTGGCGAGGGAACAGTTGCTCAAGGCCGCTCAACTGAAGCCCGGCGACCTGATGGCGCTGAACAATCTGGGGGTGATTGCCGCGCGCGAGGGCCGCGCCGAAGAAGCCGCCGGGTACCTTACCCGCGTTCTTCAGTCGGACCCCGGCAACGCGCTGGCGCTCGGGAACCTCGCTGACCTCAGGCGCGCGCAAGGGCGATTGGCCGAGGCAGAGCAGCTTCTCGAAGGAGCGTTGAAGAGCCAGCCGGATAATCCGGGGTTAAACTACAAGCTGGGCATGGTCTTTGCTTCGGCGGGCGAGAACGCCGCGGCGCAAAAGTATCTGGAAAAAGCGGTTCAGTTACAACCTGATTACGCGGAGGCGCTCGACAACCTGGGAGTGCTTTACGCGCTCACCAACCAGCCCACGCTAGCGATTGCGGCGTTCACCGAGTGCATTGAGAGGGCGCCGAAGTTTGATCAGGCCTATTTAAACCTGGCGCGCGTGCAGATCAAACTGGGAAAACCCACGGAGGCCGCGGCCGTGCTGCGCGAGCTTCTGCAAGAAGTCCCCGGCCATCCGCTGGCCGAGAAATATTTGCGGGCGCTTGGACAATAGAGAGCTGTAGCGGCGGCGTCCCCGCCGCCGGTCTTTAGTATTTAAAATCCGGCGGCCAAAGGCCGTCGCTATAACTGCCAGCGCAGCCGCTTTTCGCGCTATCATTCAAACAGAGTTTTATGCGCCAGCATTCCGTTTCCAGCCCGTCACCACTGATGAAAATACTTCTCCGGGTTGCAGGCGGTGTGGCGGTTGTGCTGCTGTTTGTGACTGCGAACCTACCGGCGCAGACGCGGGACGCTTGGGTTGAAGGGGTGGTGAAAAATAGCGCCGGCGCTGCGCTGCCCCAAGCGAAAGTAACGCTGAAGGACGCGAATGGAAACGCTGTTGTATCCGTTCTCACCAACGATCGTGGAATATATCGAATGCCTCTTGTCAATGGCGGTGTTTATGAAGTCGAGCGCGCTGGATATTTGAGCGCCACAAAGAGGAATGTAAAAACTGCTGAGCGAACCAGCGTCCGGCTGGATTTCGTCTTGAAACCCGCGCCTCAAGCGCAGCTTCACGGGGGGCTTGGGGCCGTAAGCTTTTATGAAGGGCCCAAGTTTGAGCCGGGCCAGTTGAAAGACCCCTCGGCGGGCGGCGGTTACAGCGACGCGGCTTCGGTCGAGGAAAGTCAGATGGTCAGGCAGTACCTCACCCCAGGCGGACCGGGTTCCGCGCACACCGGAGAAGCGCCGGGCACAGGGACGAACGTTAGCGAGAAGGGGTTCGAAGCCTCGGGGGCGGCGCTGCTCGCGCAGCGGGATTATGCCCGCGCCACGCCGCTCTATCGCAATGCGGTGAGTCGCTATCCGCGCTCGGCGCGGCTTCAGACGGGCCTCGGCGTTTCGCTTTATGGGCAGGGCCAGTTTCCGGCAGCCGTCAAGGCGTTGTGCGCGGCCGCGCATCTCGCGCCCGATGATCCTTCTGTCTACTTGCTGCTGGCGGAGGCCGTGCAGCTCACGCCCCGCCCGGGCGCCGAGTCTTCCGCCCTTCTTAAAGGCTTCGCAACGGCGCATCCTCTGGTTGCGGCGGGGCGCTACGCCTACGCTTTGGATTTGTGGAGAAGTTTTCGTCTGGATCATGACGGCGCGGCGCTTGCCCAAGCTCGTTCTGAACTTGAGAGAGCTGTTGCGCTCGATCCCGCGCTGGTCGCGGCGCATCTTCAGCTTGGCATCGTGTACGACGAAGAGAAGCTGACAAGCCGCGCGATGGAGGAATACCGTGAGGCCGTCCGCCTGAATCCTGACCTCGCAACCGCGCACTACCGCCTGGCGCAGGACGATGAGCGCGCCGGCGCGAAGCAAGAAGCCGCCGCTGAGCTTGAGATTTATGAGCGATTACGTAAAAAGCAGAACAAGTGAAATGATTGAGATGGCGGTTTCTGCGCCCTGGGGAGCAAGCTGTAGCGGCGGCCTCTGGTCGCCGGCTTTTAAACAGTAAAGACCGGCGGCGAGACGCCGCCGCTACAGCTTATAGCGCGGTTGATGAGTATGTTCAACGGGTCCAAAAAACGACAACAAGTATTTCTCCCCGCGACGGCGCTGCTGGTCAGTTTCCTGCTGTGCGCGAATGCGGCGATAGCGCAGGAAACAAGCAACCAACGCGCCGTTGCAACAACCGCGCCCATGGCATTCGCCCAAGCCCGGCAGGCGTTGGCGCATGGCGCCACGACGGCGGCGCTCGACGAAGTCAATCATGGGCTGCGGCTTGCGCCCAAGGACACTGGCGGCTTGAACCTGCTCGGCGTCATCCTGGCCCGGCAAGGGCGGAACGCACAGGCGCTGGACGCTTTCGAAGCTGCGCTAAAAGTTGATCCTGAATCCGTGGAGACGCACAATCATCTGGGCAGTTTCTACGAAGGCGAAGGAAAACTCGATCTCGCGGAGAGCGAGTTCCGCGCCACACTCCACTTGCATCCTTCGGATCGCGCGGCGAATTACAATCTCGGGGCCATCCTTCTGTTGCGCCACGACGCCGAAGGCGGACTCTCTTACCTTCGCCGCGTGCGGCCGGCTGACGCTGCAACCCAGGTTGCCCTGGTCGAGGCCAACCTTGAACTCCACAACACGCCCAAGGCGCTCGCGCTAGCCCGTTCACTTTCCGAAGCGTCGCCGAAGGACGATCACCTCCATTTCTCTCTGGGTGTTGTGCTCGATTCCGGCGGGCAGTATAAATCCGCCATTCATGAGCTTGAATTGGCCGATGCCCTGAAACCCGGAACGTTTGAAACCCTGCGCCAATTGGGAGACGCCTATTTGAATAACGGCGACTACGCGCAGGCTGACCGCGCGCTCGATCGCGCCTTGGCGCTGAAGCCCGAGTCGGTTGACGCCCTTTATCTGGAGGCTGAGACCTACTCGGACGAAAAGAAGACGCTCCCGGCCTTTCAATTGCTGTTCAAGGCGCGCAAGCTGGCGCCGGAAAACACCGACGTCATTTATCTTCTGGCCCGCCTGAGTATGAACCTTGCCTATTATTCAGACGCGATTCCACTGCTCGAAGAGGGTGTGAAGATCGCCCCGAAGCAAGCGGACCTCCACGCCGCGCTCGGCGAAAGCTATTACGAAGCGGGGAAAATCGAGGATGCTCACCATCAGTTTCGCTTGCTGATCCAGCTTGACCCCTCCGCGTCCGCATACGCATTCATGGGATTGTATTACCTTCACCAAGGCCAGTTCACCGAAGCGCAGGAATATTTCAATAAGGGATTGGAAAAGCATCCAAGCGATCCTCAGTGTTTGTACAACCTGGGTTATATTGCGGATAAACAAGGAAACTTTGAGCAGGGTGGGAAATATCTGCAGAGGGCTCTCGAGGCGAGGCCTGACTACGGCGATGCCCTGTATGAGCTGGCCGCAGCCGAGATAGGGCAAAAGCAATTCACGAAGGCAATCGCTCTGCTCGAGCGATGCGTGAAAATCGACCCGAACAAGGCAAGAACGTATTATAAGCTGGCCGTAGCGGAGCGCAGCCTTCATCAGACGGACGCTGCGGAGAGAGATTTTAAGGTTTTCCAAACGCTCGCCAAGAACCCATCTTCAATGCCTATGCCTTTTCAAGATTTCTTCGAGACCGTTCGCCAAAAAGTGAGCCTGCCCCCAGAACAACAAGCGAAAGCCGATCTGCATGGGATTCAAGAAGATCTTGAGAAGCATCCCAGCGAGCCGCGGTTAATTTATTTGCTTGCGGAAGCATACTTAAAACTGGGAGAAGCCTCCGCGGCAACCGGGGAGCTTGCCCGCCTGCGCCAGTTGAGCGGGGGCGATGCCCGCACCATGACGGGCGCAGGAGTTCTGCTGGCGCGCTACAAGCTTTACCCGGATGCAATCCAATATTTTCAGATGGCCCTTACCGCCGATCCCGGCTCGGACGACGCGAAGTACGACTTGGCAGACGCTTATTTCGAATCGCGTGACTACGCGCACGCGCTTCAATGGGTTCAGCAGATTTCACCACAAGGGCAGAATGACCCTTCCACCCTGGCGCTGCTCGGAGATGCGGAAGCCCGGCTCGGCGGCCTGACCAGCGCGGAGTCAGCCTTAAGAAAAGCCATCCAAATAAGCCCGGATGATGACCGCTATTATCTCTCACTCGCTCTGGTCGAGATCCTTTCCGGCGCCCTCCCGGGCGCGCGGCAAACGCTTGCGGAGGGTAAGGCCCGTATCCCCGATTCGGGAAGGATTGTTTGGGGAATGGGCGTTCTATCCGTGATGGAAGGGAATAATCGGCAAGCGGAGAGTGAGTTCGAGCAGGCTCTTGACTTGATGCCCGAGTGGGAAAGCAGCTATTCGGCTCTTGGAACTTTTTACTTCGATACGGGCCAGGTTGCAAAGGCCAAGCAAACCCTTGACCGCTACGCCGAGCTCTTTCCGCACGGATTCCTCAACGTGAACAATCTGCGGCGCGTCCTGGCTGACGCATCGCGTGAACAAGCCGGACAAGCCACTGAATCCCTCCCACCCCAAGTCAAGTCCCAGTTCCTGGCCATGGCATTTGTCCTCGAAGGCGTTAATCCTTGAGCCTTGACGCTCGATTATCTAGCTGATT
This sequence comes from Terriglobia bacterium, assembly GCA_050745325.1. Taxonomy (GTDB): domain Bacteria; phylum Acidobacteriota; class Terriglobia; order UBA7540; family UBA7540; genus RH2-MAG17b. The sequence goes on along the minus strand of JBOGJY010000400.1, from coordinate 1,211 downwards.
CTTAAGGTAGATTTCGCTTGGCTCAAAACCCCGGAAACGCCGGGAAAGAGTTTGACATCGTAACCGATCCGGCAATATCCTTGTGTAGTAACCTTCCAAATGAGGGCCGAGGACACACTGATGGCCGACTTTGGTGAAAATCTGCGGCGTGAACGCGAAATGCGCGGAATTTCGCTCCAGGAAATTTCCGGCGCCACCAAGATCAGCGTTCGTTTCCTCGAATTACTGGAGGCGGAGGAATTCTCCAAACTGCCGGGCGGAATTTTCATTCGCAGCTTCATTCGATCCTACGCCAACTATCTGGGACTGGATGAAGAGCAGGTGATGGCCGAGTACCAGCTTGTGGCGCCGCCCCAAGGTGGGGAAGACTTCTCGAGACTTGGCGTCACGGGCGCCTCAAACAAGAAGACCCACGCTCCGGTTTTGCCCTGGATTATTGCCGCCATACTTCTTGCGGGAGGATACGCAATCTTCCGCTATTCTCACCGTTCTTCGGAGGCGCCGATAAGCTTCGGCAATCCTCCTGCTGCCTCGAAAGCCGCATCTGCCACCGCTCGCGCCGCGCTCGACGCTTCAGCCGGGCGTCCGTCTCAGGTGCTCCAAGACAACAATCAGCCGGGTAGCGCACCCGCGGCCACAGGCCAGGCGGGCAAGAATAGTGGCGCAGCTAACAGCGCCGCGACAGGATCAAGCCCCGCACAAGGCGCCCAAAACAACCCGGCAGGGCCATCCCCTGCAGCGTCAGGAAACGGTCTTACGCTTCAGGTGGTGGCGACCGAGCAAACCTGGGTGACGGTGAAGGCGGACGGCAAGACCGTTCTCGAGCAGGTTCTCAACCCCAACGACGTTCGCACGCTGACGGCTAAGAACTATTTTGACGTGACGACGGGCAATGCGGAAGGCGCCGTGCTCACTCTCAACGGCGTCACACTAAAACCGTTGGGCCGTCGCGGAGAAGTTAAGGTGTTGCACCTCACCCGGGATGACCTGAAAAATCCTAATCCTTAAAAATAGTTGAAAAGCGTTCTGGCTCTGTCATCCTGAGCGCGGCGAAGCATCTGCTGGCGCCATAGCGGTGGCGGGTGGTTTGTAGCGGCGGCCTCTGGCCGCCGGTCTTTACTATTAAAAGCCGCCGGCCAGACGCCGCCGCTACAACTGCGGTCCTTGTCACCAGATTAAAGCAGCCGCAGTGCCCGCACCCGAGGCGCTTA
>JBOGJY010000399.1:0-7892 GCA_050745325.1 Terriglobia bacterium | reverse complement strand
CTGCGGGCGTCACCAGGTCGGCGCGCTGAGTAAACGTCGCGCAGCCGTAACCGTAGAGGCCGTCTTGATCGGTGATGATTTTAACCACCACCAGCCGCGCGCCGGCGGGTTGGGTCGTAATCACTTTGATGTCTTTGATGATGGGTGTCGGCAGCCCGCGTGTCGCGCGCGCCGCCTGCTCTTCAGCCGGGCTGGGATCTGCGGCAGGCCCAAGGGTCTCTGCGCTCAGCTTTCCAGCAAAGGCGGCGCCGCCCAGGGCTCCTGCTGCGCCCTTCAGGAAATTCCGGCGCACGAGTTGCTCCGAATTCAGGCTTTTGTCGCTCATTTTAATCTCCATGAATTTATTGAGGATTGCATATTATGTGAAACTCTTTCTGTAGCGGCGGCCTCCGGCGGGCCGAATTTCAAATAATAAAAACCGGCGGCAAGACGCCGCCGCTACAGCTTAATCAGCCGTCATTGTGCTTCGCCAGGCGGATGGGCGAGCGCTTCCTCCAACGCCTTCTTAACGGTTGGGTTATTGGGGTCGATCTGCAGGGCTTCGCGCAATTCGGCGACGCCTTGGTTCCACTGCCCAAGGCGCAGGAGCGCCGCTGCCAAGTTCACGCGGATTCCGGCATGTTGCGGATCGAGTTCCAGCGCCTCGCGGTACTTCTCCAAAGCCTGGGGCAGTTTACCGGCCTTTTCGAGAGCAGACCCCTGATTGTTGAGTTGGATCGCTTTGAAAGCATTCTGGTCGGCTTGATCTTTTTGGAGTAGCAACGTCCTCAACTCTCTCCTTGCGACCTCGGCTTGCTCGGGATGGCCTCCCTCGCGCAGAGCACGTTCCAAATTATACATGGCGGATTGGTTTCCCGGATTAAGACGCGCGGCTTCTTCAAGGTGGGGAAGGGCTTGCTGCGCATCCTTTTGATCGAGAAGCTCAGAACCCAGCCGGGTTTGAGAGACGGGATCTTCGGGGGCGAATTGCACCGCCTTCTCAAAAGCCGCCAATGCGCCGGCATTGTCCAGAAGAGTTTTTCGAGCTTCTCCAAGGTCCGACCACGCTTCGGCGAAATTGGGTTCGAGCGCCACCGCTTGCTCCAAATCAGCCTCGGCCCGCTTGACCTCGCCCCGTTCGGTATAAATCTTGGCTCGAAGATAGTGGGGATAGGCCGCGTCCGGACTATGTCCCATAAGCTGGATGGCGCGGTCCAGGTGCGGCTCGGCCTGCGAATACTCACCGGATTTGAGCAGAACCAAGCCGAGGTTCACTTGCGCACGGGCCAATCTCGGGTTCAACGCGACGGCTCTCTCAAAGGGGCCGAGGGCCGCTTGGGAGTTGCCAAAAGCATTGAACGCCTCGCCCAGAGCGTTTTGGGCTTCAGCGGAATTCGGCCGCAGCCGGATAGCTTCACTCAGTTGGGCGATCGATTCCGATCGCTCGCCTTCCTCCATCAGAACGCTTCCCAGCAGCAGCCGGGCGTCTGCGTCGCTCGGATGAGATTTGATGATCTCGTACAGAAGGTGAACAGCTTCGGGGCGGCGGCCCTTGGAAAGCAGGTCCCAAGCGTCTTCAATGGGGGGGCGCTGCGCAAGCGCCAGAGAAGCACACGCGAGCAAGATCACGATTCGCGTTATCATCCCGAAGCCCATTTCTGCGCCCGCGTAATTCCGCGACCCTCGGTCACTGAAATCAGGTGGCCGGCTGGGAGAGCGGAGAATTTCTCAACGCGCCCGCGCGGCCACCGCACTTCGACGTCCGCCGTCGTCGCTTGTCCAAGCCCGAAGTGCAGCCTGGTATCGTTCGACGATAGGTACGACGACTGGCTTAGCACTTCCTGTGCTTGAATCTTGCCGCTGTAGCGCACTGTAATGCGGCCGCCGATGGCGCTACGGTTGGACTCGACGCCAATGAGTTTGATCTTAATCCAGTGATTACTGTCGGTGACGTCGTTCCTTAACAATGAGGGCGGCTCGTTATGGTTCACGATGAGCACGTCTACATCGCCGTCGTTATCGAAATCGCCGAAGGCGCAGCCTCGACTCGAATGCAGCGCTTCAACCCCTGGTCCCGCCATGTCCTGCAACTCTTCGAAGCGCCCCTTTCCAAGATTGCGGAAAACGATGCGGGGAGTCTTATAGCCGGCGCTTATTTCCGGATAGATGCCGCCCGTGACCTCAAAAATGTCCGGGTTGCCGTCATTATCGAGATCAACGATGCCGGAGCCCCAACTGACGTAGCGCGTTTCAACGCCCAAGCCCGAGGCGCGCGTGATGTCCCAGAAGTAGCCCTTGCCGTCATTTAGGTAGACGCCGGATGTATCTTCGGCGAAGTGTGTCTTGACAATATCCAGATTGCCCGCCAGCTCGAAATCGCCCACCCCTACGCCCATGCCCGCCTGCTCCATTCCGTCTTCGCTCAAGGCCACGCCGCGCTCCATGCCCTGCTCGCTGAACGTTCCGTCGTGGTTGTTGATGAAGAGCAGGCTCGGCGTGGAATCGCAGGCTACGTAGATGTCAGGCCATCCGTCGTCGTCGAAGTCCGCTGCAACAACGGTCAGCCCGTACCCGCCATAGGACTTGGCGATACCCGAAGCGAGGGTAACATCCGTGAACGTGCCATCGCCGTTGTTGTGATAGAGGCTGTGATGACCATAAGGCAGGCCGCGCGGACCACAGAACACCGGCACGCCTCCGTAATCACAGCCTCCGATCTGGCCAGGCCTGGGCGTCGATTGCCTATCGAAGGTGACGTAGTTTGATACAAAGAGGTCCAGACGGCCGTCCCGGTCGTAATCAAGGAAAGCGCAACCCGATCCAAAACGGGGCTGAGGATTCAGCAGTTTCGCGTCCCGGGTGACGTCAGTAAACGTGCCATTACCGTTATTTCGATAGAGGAGGTTCTGTCCCCAGCCCGTGATGAACAGGTCTTCGAACCCGTCGTTGTTGTAGTCTCCCACGGTTACGCCATAGGCGTATCCGGTGTGAAATAGCCCCGCCTTTTCTGTAACGTCCGAAAAGGTGCCGTCGCGGTTGTTCTTATAGAGGCGGTTTGAGGCTGAAGGCGGAGGATCATCGCATCGTGAGCCTGAAAGCACAAGAGCGTCGAGCCAGCCATCGTTGTCATAATCTAGGAAGGCGGCGCCGCAACTCATGGCTTCGATGATGTAATCGCAACGGCCTGCATGGCCGCTGACCGTGATCTCTTTTAGCCCGGCCTGCCGGGCCACATCGGTAAAGCAGGCATGAAACGGAAGTCCCGAGGGCGCCGGGCGAGGGGTCGGAGGGACTTCGCGGGAGGCCATTCCTCGGCCTCTAGGCGCCACTTTCTGACTGTTCGCGGAAACAACCGGCAACGCCAACAGGCTCAAGAACCCGCGCCGGTTCAGAGAGATCACCTCCACGCATTAGGACTCGAATACACCACCCAAATCAAATTCCGATAGTGCCTCAGTTTGATGTAGAGGCGGTTTTATGCCGCCACAATATGGCGGGGTAAACCAGCCGCTACACCCGAAACTGCGGCACTCCCAAATTCCGAACCAACAAAAACGAGGAATCCTCTTGTGGACTACCACATGAGCTTGAAACCAAGCTCAATCTGGCGTCCAGCAGTATACTCCGTTGCGGCCTGAGCGCCAAAAGTGCCGCCAGGCGTGCCTTGAAACAGGGCTTGGCCAAAGGTGGAATCCGCGACGTTCGTATCTGGATCGCCACGGTTCAGGTGATTGGTAGCATTGTAAGCCGTCATCTTCAGTTGGCCTCTAAACCGCTCAAACATACGGAAGTCCTTTTCCAAGCTCGCATCCAGATCCCAGAAACTTGGGCCGGTGATGCACCCGTACTGCAACGGATTAGTTCGCAGCACGTACGTGTTCGCGGGAAGTTGTTGGAACGCGGACGTGTTGAACCAATGCCCAGGGGTTGGACTTGCGACGCATGGGCTGCCGGTAACGATCATGTTGCCGAATTGCGGGTAATCGCCGGAGATATATTGCAACACCGGAGCGATCCTCCATCCTCCCGCTAGTGCGTTCACCGCCCGCGAAGACGAATTAAGGAATCGCTGTCCTTGTCCGAAGGGAAGCACGTAGGTACTGGCGATGTTCATGCGGTGGTGCGGTTGGTTGCTCTCCTGCCATTGGAACCGATTGCCGTAATACGTAAGGTCGTTGAAGTTGTTGATTTGCGATGATTCACGGATATACACATAGCCGAATAGGAACGTCAGGCCATGAGCAAAGGGCTTCGTCACCTGCAATTGCAACTGGTTGTAATGCTCCAGGGCGGGGGAATTGCCAATCGTGAACAAAGGCCCATATTGCGGATAGGGGACCAGTAATGATCTCAACTGGACGACGGGTTGGTTATAAAGCGGGCCCGGCATTAACGTGGTGTTCAGATAGTGGTAGAACGGATTGGCGACGTTTGCGTCTAATGCATTTTGATATTTTTCTTCCAAGGCGGGGTTTATCCCGTTCAACTCCTTTGTGTATTGTTGATGACCCAAATTCAGAAAGTATGTAACGGAGGCGACGATGCCGCCCGGCAATTGGCGTTGAAAATTGACGTCGATCCGGTCGTTGTAAGCTCTTTGGAGGTTGGTGGGATACCAAAGGAGGTTTTCTCCTCCGCGCCCGACGTTTGTTCCAGAGGCTTCTCCCAGGATCGGAACCAGAGGGTTGGTGGCCGCTGGAAATGGATTGGCGAAGGTCTCCTGCGGCACGCCCGCAAGCAGCGGAGCCGCGAACTGGTAACCTGTCATCCCAAAAAACGGCGGCTCGAGGAAGTTAACATCTTCGAAGCCGCTGAATGGCGCTGCGGTAAAGTTGTATTCGGTCGGGACGGTATAGCGCGCATAGCCGAAGCGCAACACGCTTTTGGGATTGATCTCGAGAGCAAAGCCGGCGCGCGGCGAAAGCGCGAGCGCCGGCGGATTCCACATGCCCTGGCTGGGCTTGTCAAATTGCCAGAGCCCGTTTGTGATCCCGCTATAAAAACCGCTCCCCACCAGCGCAGTCGCTTGGGCGGGCATTTGCGGTGGGTTTGCGACCATTTTGGGGACAGGCGCGGTCAAGTCCAGGCCCCGGGAAAGGTCAGCGCCGGACCAGGCCGTCTCATATTCATTGCGCAAACCCAAGTTAAGAGTGAGTCTGCGGTTTACTCGCCAATCATCCTGAATGTACATGCCGTAGTATTGATCGTGTGGAACTGGAACGGGTCCTGAAATCATTTCCGTATTGCTCGGGTCAAGGGCACCCAGGAGAAAGGATGCAATCCCGTTTCCGGTGTGCAACGTGTCCGGGCTGACGGGGGTGTTGGCGGTATTCGGCGAGTTGAAAAAGAATTGAGAGGTGTTCGATACAAAAACCGGGCCGCCGGCGCGCCTCCATTCCAAGCCCGCCTTAATGTAGTGCGATCCCCTCTGGTGCGAATAATCAGCGCTTAAAGCCTCGCCGGCAGGGTTTTGGTTCCAGTAGAAGCCCCTGCCTCCAAAGTTATTGCCGCCAATATTGAGGTCGGGGTAGTAGACCGGAAAGCCCTTTGATGCGTCGAGAGAGGGCTGGTACCACGGATTGTTAGGCCAGATCGACGCCCATCCCGGCGATGGCATTGGCGTTGACGTATAGGCGTCGTCAACCCTATCCCAATCCCCATGAAAATCGAGCACGGTTGTGGGGTTAACACTCCAGACCACATCACCCATTGCTTGTTGAGCGGTCCTGTAAGTGCCAGTAGGCAGGTACAGCACGGAATTGTTGGGCGTGAGGTTTGGGCTGAGGTCGGTCGTGTGATAGGCGCTAAACCGGCCGAAAATTTTCACCTTCGAATTAACGTTGTAGTCCGCCCGGTCGGAATAGTTGTAATAGGTCCATGCGTCGGTCCACCCCTTTTGGAAGTTATTCACCCCGGTAATGTTACTGCCTGGATTATTGGGCGCCCAGAACGCCCCCATAATCTTCGAAGTAACCGGGTCCATCATGGTGGAAGGGATCCTATTGCCAGCGAAGGGCGTTCGCGTGTAGACCCCGGTGCTGGGGTTGTATACGGTGGAAAAAGGATTGTAAATGGTCGCGACGGAGCCGCTAATGTTGTACGTCGTGGAGAAGTCGCCCGCCGCTTGCGCTGCGGTTGGAACGGTGGTGACGTAACTGTTGGGGGTTCCGACTTTCCAGACTTCAATCGAGGCGAAATTGAAGAGCTTATCTTTAAGAATCGGGTTCCCCAGCGTAGCCCCGAACATATTTTGACGGGTTGAATTGAAACTCTGCCTTGTCCGGTCGGCAATGGCGTTGATCCACGGATAACGCCCCAAATACATGACATCGCCGTGCCATTGGTTGGTGCCGGACTTGGTGGCGATGTTGATCACGCCCCCGGCGCTGTGGCCGTACTCGGCGTCTACTCCGTTCTGAGAGATGCTCACTTCCTGAACATCATCCATATTCGGGGGGTAGCTATACTTGTGGCCGAGGCCCACGGGAGCGCCGTCAACCTCAAGATCGTTCTTCAGGTTGGTGCCTCCGCCAAGGTCCACGCTATTGGCGGACCAGGAGAGGAACGGCAGCACTTCACCGCGCGTGTTGACGGCCTCGGGCGCGAGCAAGGTCAGCTTGAAGGGGTTGCGGTCTAAACGGGGCGTGTCTTGGACCAGGGTTGAGTTAATGTTGATGTTTTTGTTGCTCGTGTTCAATTGCAAGCCCGTCGGCGCCGCTGTCACCGTCACGGTTTGCGTAACTGCTCCAGGCCGCATGGCGGCGTTGACGGTGACATCGGAAGACGCTTGGACCCGGATGTTCTCCTGGATAAACTTGGTGAACCCTCTCGCCTCGACGGTGATCGAGTAGGTGCCGGGAGTCAGTAGGTCGAACAGGTAAGAGCCGGTCGCCTGTGCCTGCTGAACTGTTCGAATGCCCGTATTGACGTTAACCAGAGTGACCGTAGCGCCTGGAATGACGGCGCCGGTTTGGTCGGTGACCAGGCCCGTGATTCGACCGCCCGCAACCTGTGCCATGCCTCTAGCAGCGCACAAGGCGAACAGTATAATTAGAACCCATAAAGTAGATAACCTTGGCCTCATGGAGAATCCCTCCCGCTTATTTGACATGGCAATTCTTACGTTGAGTGGACCCTGAACAAACTATAATTTTGCCAACACACCTGATCGGGACAAAATGCAAACACAATTTGTGACGCAGTCGCTTGCGTCAAGCAAGGGTATTCAATTAGGCGAACCTTTTTTGGAGGCTGAAAGTGGCGCGAAGCCGGGGAGGCAAGTCTAGGAGCCCGAAAATGATCACGGGCAGTCAAAGAAGTCAGTGAGATGACATCGGCGATGGGCTACGTTGTTTGCGCCGATGTGCGATGCGCCGCGGCAGACAATCTGATGCGGATCTGGCACGCGGCTCCGGGTAGGGATATCGCCAAGTTAGTGAAGAAGGAGACGGCATGGAAGCCTTTTTCGCCAAGGAGGTTCATAACCTCAACGGGCTGGATTCCAACCTGTGAGCGGCTGCGCTGTACTCATCACGGTTATGCATCCCAGGGGCGAGGTCGCGCGGCCTGACGGCTAAGAGCATATGCGCGCATCGGTCTGAATCGAGCAGGCGATTGCTATCGCGCCCTTCATCAAACGGGTTGAAAAACGGCAGCTTCCGGCTATCGTCTTCGCCCACGAATCAGTTGGTCACCCCCGGGGGCTACGCAGCTAGTTGTCTAGCTGCGTAGTTTTCGGCCCAAGGCTCAACGGCGCCCGAGTTTTGCATTAGAACCCTCCACCTCCGAGTCAGCCCAGCGCGATTAATTGCGGCCCCTGAGAAACCAAGCCGACACGTTGGAGGACATCAACTGAATCCTTAAGTGAGCTTTCTGTCCAGTTGCTCCCCAACACGGGAGCCCTTCCATCGATA
>JBOGJY010000398.1:0-5618 GCA_050745325.1 Terriglobia bacterium | reverse complement strand
GCGGCGATACACGCGGCGAAGCCGAATACCTTCGCATCCGGGTAAAGGTTGAGGGCCGCCGGCGTTCCGGCGCCAGACAGGAGCTTTAGAAGAAGATCGTCACCCCACTCTGCGAGTAGAAACCCTGCGATTCCGCCGAGGGCGGCGAGTAAAAGGCTCTCGGTGAATAGTTGCCGCATCAGTCTCACCCGTCCGGCGCCCAATGCCGTGCGGACCGCCATCTCCTTCTGACGCGCCGTCGCCCTTGCCAGCGCCAGACTCGCGATGTTGGCGCAGGCGATCAGCAGAAGAATTCCGACTAGTGCCATCAGAATGAGCAGCGGCGCCGAAAAACGTCCACGTAAGTCGGAAAGGCCTTTGCTCATGGGCACAAGGGCGATCTCTTCGTGGGCCAGTTCCTGGTCCGACCCGGAAGAGATGCGCGCCCCCGCTTGCCGCCGGGCAACTTGTTGGTAAGCAACGTTGATGCCCGCCAGCGCCTTCGACTCGCTGATGCCTGCCTTGCGGCGCGCCATCATCCTTAGCCACCAGCTTTTCGTATCATTCAACAGCGATCTGCCGTCCATCACACTTGCCTGCATCGTGATTGGGATCCAGATGTCGCGCGAATCGCCGACCGTGACACCAAAAAAGTCCGGCGCCGTAACGCCAATAATCGTGAAAGGCGCGCCATTAAGCTTGATGAGTTTGCCGATCGCAGCGGGATCCAGCCCGAATTGGCGCTTCCAATAGCGGTAGCTGATGACCGCGAAGGGAGCTCCTCCCGGCGTGCCATCCGCTTCGGTAGTGAAGGTGCGCCCCACGGCCGCTCTAATCCCCAGCGCCGAGAAATAGTTGCCGGAGACCAGGGCGCCTTCCGCCAACCCGGATTGATCCCCCAACTTGGTTGCAAGCTGAAGTTCATGGAATGCAAACATCTCGGAAAATACCGAATTGTGCTCGCGGAGTTGGTCGAATGTTGGGTAAGGAAGATAAGCTGTCGCCATATGTGGCGATTCCCACCGCAGCAAGACAAGTTGGTCCGGGTGACTCACGGGCAGTACGTTGAGCATCACCGCATTGATGACACTGAAAATTGCTGTGTTCGCGCCGATGCCGAGCGCCAGCGTGATAACTGCTACGGCCGTGAAGCCGGGGTTACGGCGTAGTTGCCGAAGCCCGTAGCGAAGGTCCTGGATTGTGGTCTCGATGAATCGGACACCGCGCACGTCCCGGCACTCCTCTTTCGCCTGATCGATTCCACCGAATGCGACCCGCGCCTGCTGCTCGGCCTCTTTGCGAGGGAGACCCGAATTCACGCGCTTCTCCACTTCCTGCTCGAAGTGGAAGCGCAATTCATCGTTCAGGTCAGCTTCAACCGCGCTGCGCCAGAAAATAGCGCGGAGGCGATAAACAAGATCACTTAGCATGAGGCATTCCCCTTACGCCATATCCATGACCTGGCCGACCGCGACCGTCAGCTTTCGCCAAGCGTCGGCGTCGGCTTCGAGTTGCCTTTGCCCAGTTCGCGTGAGTTCGTAGTATTTGGCCCGGCGATTTTTCTCTGACGCGCCCCACTTGGCCTTAATCCAGCCCCGCCGCTCCAGGCGATGCAGAGCCGGGTAGAGCGACCCTTGCCGTACCTGCAAGACGTTGCTCGAAACTTGCTGGATGCGCTCCGAGATCCCCCAGCCGTGCTGCGGACCTAGTGCAATGGTTCTGAGAATCAGCAGGTCAAGCGTGCCCTGCGGAAGATCAATATTCGTGTTTGTCATCTTTACCCTTTCACTTCGACAAGGCAAAGATACCGCATTCCTTGTCGAAGCACAAGGGGAATTTATTCAGACACGACTGGAGGGAGTGAGAGCCCGCCGGGCGGGCTCTCACCGGGGAGAGCTAGAAAACAAAATGGATCTGAGCCTGATACGTCCGCGGCGCGATGAAGTGCGTTCCGCTGAACGTGGACAGGAAGTTGTAGAGGTATTCGCTATTTGCCAGGTTGAGGACCGTGAATTGAAGGTTCACCTTATACCGGTCCGTATGGAAAATGTTGTCCTTGCCGACGGCGATATCGAAAAGGTGATGCGGCGCGATGCGCGGCGGATTGGTATCGGGATTAAACGTCCCAGGCGCGGGGATCACCACACGAATGGCGCCGAACTGGGGATAAGGCAAATTGCAAGAGGTTATCGGGTTGCTCACCGTGGCAAAGTCGCTTCCACAGTGGAAACCGATAGTGGCCTGCTGATCACCGTCGAGCGCCAAAACCGAGGCAAGGTCCGGAACGGCTCCGGCGACCAGACCGCTATCATACCTCCAGGTAAACGCCACCCACGGGCCGCTCTTCGGGAATTGATACTGCACGTGGGTGGATTGTTCAAAGGTCTCGTCGTGATCGATCCGGAAGACTTGGGTGTCGAGGGGACTGTTGAAGATCACGCCGCCGGTCTCAGGAGGGAAGTAGCGGGCCCGGGTGTGGCCCATCACGGAGTAGGCGGTAAGGCCGTGAAAGTTTGCCAGATTGATACGTCCTCCGATACCGTCGAGCTTTGATTTGTTCCAGGTGATGGGGAAGGTCAGCGGGGTGTTAAAGATGACATCGAAGTCGTAGGCGTTGCGCGTGAGCTTGTAAAAATAGTCTACATCGACTACGGCCCAGCGGCCGATAGCCTGTTCGATGCCTCCCTCATACTGATCGCGCCGGCCGGGTTGTAACGGCGCGCCGGCGAAGGCCCCAAAAACGTTCGTGGCGAGGCCGCCCGCGCCGGTTGCGCTAGACAGGACAAGGTTCTCATTGTACGGAGTTTCAAGGAACCTGCCGTAGGACAATCGAATAATCGTGTTCGTCGACTTGATGTTGTAGGCAACGCCAGCGCGCGGCTCAAGCTGGACGGCCCTGCTGATCCCGTTATACCAATCGCGGCGCAGGCCCAGATTGAAGGTCCACTGACGCAGCGTGATATCGTCCTGAGCATACAAGGCAGGCTCGCGGATGGCGGCGCGGCCGTGGAAATCGAACAGTTGGCCGCCGCGCGTCAAGTCGAAGGGAAGGATCCCGGGCAAGAACGCGGGGACGGAACCCTGGCCGAGGTTGGGCTGGAAGCCAGCGGCAGGACAACCACTGGGGTTGGTGATGGCGGGATTTGTGACCGGATTGCCGCTCGCGTCCACGCAGAGAGCATTAAAAGCGGGATCGGTGACGCCAAGATTGAAACCTTCGCTCAGAGCCGTATACCGGTACTCGAATCCCACTTTGGCGTTGTGAATTCCCTTCGAGTACGCGAGGTCAAGGGCGGCGCCATAGACGCCCATCCGCCGGTCTTGCCCGAGCGTGGCGGGCAAATCCGAGAAAGGATTGGAGCTTGGGTAATACTGCACATGATCGACTCGCACGTAGGGAGTGAAATCGAGCAGGAGCGACGGGCTGAACAAATGTGTGTATCCCGGCGCGATGTTGATGGACCGGATTTGCTGGCGCTGGTTCTGATTCACGGCGAGTTGGTCGTAGGTGTCGGGAATCTGGAACCAGGAACGCGAAGCCTGAAAATTCAGGTGCAGCGTGTCCGCGCTGGTTGGATCAAAGTCCACCCGGTCGAACGCGCCCTCTCCGTTTCCTTGGTCATGGAAAGCGGTGAATTCGGGCGAGTCCAGAAAGCGGCTGCTGTTGGTGAAATAGCCCACCAGAAAATTGCCCCACTTTTTCCCGCCTGTCCCCAGAGTAAAGTCGGTGGTTGACGTCCCAAACGATCCATACTCTTCGGAGAAGCTGCCGTGGGGGGGCATATCGCCGAGCCCGGAACGGCTGACGGCGTTGATCACCAAACTATCCTTGTCGCCATCTTGGGCGGGCGCGACTCCCGTGACGATCTCAAGCGATTGGATGGCGTCGAGCGGAATTTGATTCGAGAAGATTTTGCTGTATTGATCGGTAATGGGTTGATTATCGAGCGAAATCTGAGCCTCGGCGTGGTCCCCCATCGGGTGAAAGAAGCCATTGGCGTCCGCCGCCACGAAAGGTGAGGTGTTGGTGATGACATCGCTTAAGCCGATGCTTTCGTTTGCCACCGGCAGCTTGCTGATAAGGGTGCGATTTACATCCGTGTGCTCGGTCGGGGTTTGCTCCAGAAGGTCATGCGGTTCCCCCGTCACCGTCACGCTTGTGACGCCCGTTCCAATTGTCAAACTGAGTTTAATGTTAATCGGTACCGGGGTTTGGACCGGAACATCCTGGCTGCGGCCCTGGAAACCGGAGGCCTTGACGGTGAGGTGGTAAGGGTTGAAAGGGACGTTGACAAACTCAAAATGACCCGTCGCGTCTGTTGTGGCCGACTGCTCATAGCCGCTGACTGGGTTTTCAATACTGACCGTTGCGCCTTTTACCGCGGCGCCTGATGGGTCGAGCACGGTTCCTTCGATTGTTCCTGAAGTCCCAAGCGTCTGGGTAAAGCCCGGAACACTCATCAACAACGAGCACACAATAAGCAGAGCCAATGAAAGTAGAGCGCGTGAATCCAAAGCTGAACGGACACCCTGAAAAGAGATAGGGAAACGCCCGCGAAGTCGTGGGTGCATAAGTCTCTCCTAAGTATGGGATCTGGGCCGTCAGAGACGGCAATTGGGCATGAACAACTTAGGAGAGGGGTGGGGAACGCCCGGGGACGAAGAGCGGGTAAAGGCTCGCAAACGTTACTTGCAGAACTGCAACAACTCTCTGTGACTGCAAAGACAGAGAAGGAATGTGATGTGACGATTGCGCTTGGATAGACCCTTGGCGGGAAATGTGGCAGGCAGGGCAAACCGGATCGCTGAGGGGAGTGGGAGGCGTCCCTGTCTTGATAACGGAAGCGAATGAATGCTGCCAGCCAGGGAGAACAAATTCCCTGCTATGATGGTGCAACTCTAGCACAAAAAACAAATGGAGTTGCGCCAGGATAGCGACCGCAACGGTCGCCCCGAGCCGCATTCGATGTTTGCCGTGCCTGGCGGTATATCTCAAGGTTTATGATTCCGGCGTGGCTTACAACAGCCTCTGCTCTGGTTTTGCGGCGATTTTATACCGGCGCATATTCAACGTTCTCAACGCGTCAATAGCAGTATAAGGTTGCTGCCTTTTTCAGCAGCCCGCTACAGAAAATTGTCCGTGCAAAGCAACACTCGAGCTTCGGATGCGAAGCCGTACTCACCCTGAGCAGATGCGGAGCTTAAACGTAGAGTTGCTTGGCCTTATGCATTGCGCTCTCTCATATCCATTGTTAGTGGCCATCCGAGGCAAGGTCTTCACAACACCGGAAAAGGTTGATCGATGGAAACAACATTTGGTTGATAGACAGGTCGCGAGTGTGGTATATCTACAACACTCGAAAAACATGGTGTGTCCACCTATTCTTGATAACCGCAATTTATTCAATAAAATACGCTGATCGCTGGATATGGTATTAAAACTGCCTTAGGAACTAGCCTTATGGAACAAAACCCGGATCGGCAGCACACGCTCGCGGGACAGGTCAAGCTATCGGGTGTTGGCCTGGACACGGGCGTTCCGGTCACTCTGGGTCTCACGCCTGCGGCCGCGAACACGGGAATTATTGTCAAAAGGACGGACCTTGAGGAGTTTGCGATTAAGGCGAGCGCGGCGCGCG
>JBOGJY010000397.1:0-3947 GCA_050745325.1 Terriglobia bacterium | reverse complement strand
GTCTTTACTATTTAAAAGCCGGCGGCCCCTTGCAGGCTTCGGCCGCCGCTACAAAGAATGGCCGTCACTATAATATTATGTTGTTACAAGTTCAACGATCCTCCCTTCTTGGGCGCGCCGTCCACTGGCGAAAGCGGCGGCTTCTGTTCATTGCCTTGGGGGCCTTCTGGGCCTTCGGTTTTGCCTGCCTGGTTTCCGGGAACGGACTCTCCCAGTCGCCCCCTGAAAATCCACCGCAGGCGCAAGGGGCGCTGGAGCAGGCGAAACAGGCGGAGCTTGCGCGCCATTTTGGGGCCGCGGCAAAGCTTTACCAGCGTTATTTGGAGTCGCACCCGAACCAGCCGGAGACGCTCCAGCGCCTCGGATTGGTCTATTACCTCTCCGGCCATTTCGAGCAGGCGATTCCAGCCCTCAGCAAGGCGCTTAACCTGAATCCGTCACTTTGGGGATCAGACCTATTCCTGGGCGTCAGTTATTACCGGGTGGGGAAATTTGATGAAGCCGAAGGCCCGTTGCGCCGTGCCTTGGCGCTTAACCCGCGCGTAACTTAGGCGGATTATTGGCTGGGCGCGACGCTCCTGGCGAAGAACCAGGCGGAATCTGCGGTTTCCTATTTGCGCCGGGCGTCGATGAACCCGGAAATCGGCATGGAAGCCGATTCGCTGCTGGTGGACGCTTGTCAGAAGGCCGCCGAAAGCTATGCCCAGCAGATCGCCAGGCTTGATCCAAATTCTGATCGCGCGCACGAGTTGAAGGCACAAGCGTTGGAGTGGCAGGGTGGCGCCAGCGGAGCTCTTCTTGAATACCAAAGGGCGCTGCAGATCGAACCTCATCTTGAGGGAGCGCACCGCTCGATGGGAGAAATATATTGGAAAGAGCGTAATTTCGATCTGGCTGCCCGGCAGTTTGAGGCGGAGTTGCGGGTGAATCCTCTCGACAACCTGGCGAACCTCCGGCTGGGCGAGTATTGGCTGGCTGAGGGTAAGCCCCGCATCGCCAAGTTGTACCTTCATTCAGCGCTGGCAAATCACACCCCAAAAGCAGGCGAGGCTTGGCGCTTCCTTGGCCTGGCGGAGCTGGCCCAGCATCACCTGCGCGAAGCCGTGGCGGCTTTGCAGCACGCCGCCCAAGCGAACCCGCAAGAACCTTCCAATTACCAATTATTGATGCAAGCTTACTCGCAGATGGGGCAACCCCATTTGGCCGAAGAGCAGAAGGAACTGTTTGAAAAGTTCTCAGCCCTCCACAAATCAGAAGGTTCGAGCGCGCACTAAGCGAATTTAGCAAGAATTCTGTAGCGGCGCTCTATGAGCGCCGAAAAACCGGCGGTCGCAGACCGCCGCACCAGCATTTGGCGTCACTTCAATTGGCAATCCTCAATTTCCGCGTTTCAGGGGCCGTTCTGCAAAAACCGTCTCATTTATCCCATTTGTCTCAAAATTCTCAGAGTGGTGTGATAGGCTTGGGGTGTGGCGCAGCGGAGCCTTTTGCCGCCATCCAATCGATTGTCATCCTGAGCAAAGCGAAGGATCGGCTTTTGCTGAGTGGTCTCCTGGAAAAACAGATTCTTCGCTACGCTCAGAATGACAGTTAGGAATGGGAGAAACACACAAAAGTTACGGAACGAAGCCTAGCGAGTCTTTAGAATCAACGTTTCTAATAATTGGGGGGCCTGGGGAGGAGGGCGGGACTTCAGTCCCGCCGTACAGACGAACCCCTCACCCGCCCTCGTACCTCAGGCGCCCTCTCCCCGCAAGCGGGGAGAGGGTCGTTGTCTAATTGATTTCCACCCCCGCCCCGAAGGGGAGAGGGTGGCGAGCGGAGCAAGCCAGGTGAGGGGTTCAAAGGCGGAGTTGAAACTCCGCCCCCTGGGATCGGAGCAGAAATTTTCACGGAACGAAGCCTAGCGAGTCTTTAGAATCAACGTTTCTAATAATTATAGCGCAGAGTTTTGTGGTTAAAACTGTGCGGCTTTTTGCAGGTCCAGACAAAACTGCCGCAGAGTTACAAAACAACTCTGCGCGACAAGGCGGCGCCCCAAGATTAGAAAACGCCTGGAGAGAAGCGGAGTTGAAACACCGCTGGAATAACGATGCGAGAGATCCAAATTCCCGGCATTAACCGGCCCCTGCGCCTGCACACGCATACAAACTCGGACCCCTACATCTCGGAGCCGATTGAGCGCGACGGCGTCTTCGAGCCGTCCGAGACTCAAGTTATCGTTCAATGCCTGCGCGAAGGGGACACCTTCTTTGATATCGGCGCCAACATTGGCTATTACTCGGTCATCGCCGCGGCCCGCGTAGGGCCCCGGGGAAAGGTGTTCGCCTTTGAGCCTGAGCCCGAGAACTTCCGCCTGCTGAGGAAAAACGTCGAGGCCAACAGCCTGACCAATGTGCACACGGTCTGCCGCGCCGTCTCCAGCAGTTGGGGAACCGGCCGCCTTTTTCTTTCCGGCGCCAACCGGGGTGACCACCGGCTCTATGATCCGGGGGAGCAGCGCAGGGAAATGCCGGTCCAGTGCATCTACCTGGATTCGTTTGTTGCGGCTTCCGGCGCAAGGGTGGACTTTGTCAAAATGGACGTTCAGGGCAGCGAAACCAAGGTTCTGCTGGGCATGAGAGACACTCTCATGAAGCGCGCCGCCGTTCTGAAAATGACGCTGGAATTCTGGCCTTACGGCCTGGCGGGCAACGGGTCATCCCCCGCCGAGTTGTTGAGCTTGCTTCCCCAGGAAATTTTCGATTGCTACGTGATCGACAATGCGCAGGCGAAGCTTCTCCGCGCCACTCACGAGCAGATCATGGGGCTCTGCGAGCAGCCTTTCATGAGCGAGCAGCAGGGGCACATTGATCTTCTGGTGACGCCGAAATCCTGGTTGAAGGTGTGACGCTAAAGTAAAATCAGACCCTGCCGATACGCTTGGGTGGCTAGAGAAAACGCCACAAGGCAAGAATCCTGAACCGGCCGGACGTCAGCCACAGGTTCTCCGCCGGTGGCAGTACGCCATCAAATCGGAAAAGGAGAATACCATGGGACTAAGCGTCCTCTTTAACATCCCATCACTCGAATCACAGAATCAACTGACGCAGACGAGCAATTCGCTGCAAAACACCCTGACCCAGTTGACTACCGGCTCGCGCATCAACAGTGGAGCGGATGACCCGGCAGGCTTGCAAATCTCGAACTTGTTGAACGCCGCAACCTCGGCGCTGAACCAGAGCGTCAACAATGCCAGCAGCGGCATTGGCTTAGCGCAGGTGGCGGATGGCGGATTGTCGCAGGTAAGCACCTTGCTGAACACCGCCGTCACCCTGGCCACCGAAGCCGCCAACGGCGGCCTCTCGAGCCAGCAGTTGAGCGCCCTCGGCACCGAGTACAACAACATCTTGACAGAAATCGGAAACATTGGAACCAACACCAACTTCAACGGCTCCGCCGTGTTCGGCTCGTCTACCACCAGTGTCTTCCTGACCGACTTGACGACGAGCTATACGATTGGCGTCACCACCACGACGCTGACCACCGCCAACCTGGGCTTGACTACCACGGACTTCACGGTCAGCGGAAATCCGCAGACGGCCCTCAACCAGATCAACTCGGCCATCGTCAATGTTGGCTCGATTCGTGGTAAGATCGGCGCCGCCATCAACCAGTTGCAGGACGCCCAGAACGTGGACACGGTTGAAGCGCAGAACACCACGTCTGCTCTGAACACCATCACTGCGGCGAATATCCCGCAAGTGGTGTCCAACCTGACCAAGTTCACCATTCTTGACCAGACGGGCATTGCCGCGCTGACTCAGGCGAACTCGCTTCCGCAGGGCCTGCTGAAGCTGCTCCCAGAGTGTTTTAGTCCTTCCCATAACCCGCGGGGACGCTTCTGGCGCCTCCGCGGGTTTGGCTTTTAGAAGCTGTAGCGGCGGCCTCTGGCCGCCGGTCTCTAC
>JBOGJY010000396.1:0-10085 GCA_050745325.1 Terriglobia bacterium | reverse complement strand
CTTGAATATCTTCGCACGCTTGGAGTGGACGGGCACATGATTTCGCCCGGATATTCCTACGCCGCAGTGCAAACGAAGGATATCTTTATGTCCCGCGAAGAAGTGCGGGAAAAGTTCCGCCGCGCCGCGCAATTCCTGACTCAATACAACCTGATGACCTCGCCGATTTATCTTGAATACCTCACCGGCGAGCGCGAGCTGATGTGCACGGCCTGGGGAAATCCCACTTATAATCCGCGTGGCTGGAAGAGCCCCTGCTATCTCATTACGGACGGGCACCATGAGACGTTCAAGGGTTTCATGGACAGCACCCCGTGGGAAAAGTACGGCCGTGGCCGCGACCCGCGCTGTGAGCACTGCATGGTGCACGCAGGCTACGAGCCGTCGGCGGTGCTCGGCGCCAACCGCAAGCTGGGTGATAGCTGGAAGATGCTCAAGTGGAACCTTACCAGCCCTAAAGCCGCCCCCTACCACGTTTCGCTCAACAGCCTCCTGTGATCTCACTTGTCACCGGCGCCAGTGGCTTCGTCGGAAGCCATGTGGCCCGGTTCCTCGCCGCACGGGGCGGGGAAGTGCGGCTGCTAATGCGCCCTTCGAGTGATCTCCGCGCCATCGAGGGAATTCCCGCTGAACGCTTTTCCGGAGACCTGCGCGACCCTGCATCGCTGAAGGCTGTGCTCAGAGGGGTTGATCGCGTCTATCATGTGGCCGCTGATTACCGCCTTTGGTCGAAAACCCCCAAGGAAATTTATGAGTCGAACGTCGAGGGCGCCCACAACCTTTTGCAGGCGGCGCGCGAGGCGGGAGTAAGCCGGTTTGTCTACACCAGCACGGTTGGAACCATTGCGGCGCCGGTTGCGAGCAGCCGCCTTCCCAACGAGGAAACGCTAACGCGCCTGGATCAAATGATCGGGCATTATAAACGTTCCAAGTTTCTCGGCGAGCAGGAGGCGTTGCGGGCGGCGCGCGAAGGGATGTCTGTGGTAATTGTGAACCCGACCACGCCCGTCGGCGCGGGTGATTGGAAGCCTACGCCCACGGGTCAATTGATCGTGGACTTTCTGAATGGGAAGACTCCTGCCTATGTTGACACGGGGCTGAACATCGTTGGGGTGGAAGACGTGGCGGAAGGGCATTTACTCGCCGCCGAGCGGGGCCGCGCAGGGGAGCGTTACTTGCTCGGTGCGGAAAACATGACGCTACTCGAAATCTTCACCATACTCGCAAAGTTCAGCGGCAGGCCCGCGCCGCGCTGGAAAATTCCCTACTCGCTGGCGCTTGCCGCCGGCTACTGCGATGCGGCGGTTTCAGCGGTGACTCGAAGGGAGCCGCGAATTCCTCTCGAAGGCGTTCGCATGGCGCGGCACAAGATGTTCGCGGACTGCTCAAAAGCCGTGCGCGAGCTTGGCTTCCGTCCTGGCCCCGCCGCTCAGGCGCTCGGGCGCGCCGCCCAATGGTATATCGGGAATGGGTACGTCCGCGAATGATCATTTGATCTTTGGCGGTCGTCCGGCGCATCAGGGCGCTTCCGCAAGGAGCGAAGAAGAGAGTTCCTGCGGCTCGAGGAAAGCCAAGCCGGCTTCCGGCTCGCTTTCGGATTCCGGCGCGTTGACCCACACCACACGGCTGGGCACGGCAAACGCCCTGCCTTCGCGTGGGATCACCGTCACTTGTTGGCCAAGCTGCAAGCGCGCGCGAGTGCGGATGCGCGCTCCAAGCTGCGAAAGATCGACGGCAAATGCGTGACTGGCGATTGCGGAGCGTTCGGAATCAACCACCAGAGCGATGGATTTCGAAGTCTGCCGGCGTTCGGCCCGCCTTCGGTTATGAGGTTGCGTTTCCAGCATAAGTCCTCTTCTTTCGACAAAGGTATATCGCCTTGCACAACCATAGGACGCTTTCCCCATATTGTCAATTAAGTAAACAGGTGGGATTATAGCGCAGCGGCCGTAGCGCAAACGCTGCGGCATTGCGTCTTTGGTTGGCGGCCTTCTCGCGCTGTGCTACAACTCTGGACGCTGATAGCCAAGAACATCGGAGAGCCGGTCAGGGATGATTATTCAAAAGCGCCTCAAGGCCGGCTGCTTTCCAGCGGCTTTGAGATGGGTGGTTGACGATAGAGCGCGCTGGATGACGCGACGACTCAAGCATAACTGCGAGCGCAGCCATGCGTTCCTCTTGCGCGGTAAGTTTTTCCTCTTGCATGGACTCCGAAGCGGGCAAGCGGTCAATAAAGGCAGTGTCAATATCACCCGCCAAGACCGCCGGATGTTGAAGCAGGCGGTGGAAAAAGGCGATGTTGGTATTGATGCCTGCAACCTCATATTCGCCCAGCGCGCGCCGCATACGCGCGAAAGCTTCGTTGCGGCTGCTTCCAAAGGTCACGAGCTTCGAAAGCAACGGGTCATATTCGAGCGGTACCGTCCAACCCTCATAGACGCCGCTGTCATCGCGTACACCGGGTCCCATCGGCGCGCGCAGCCGCTCGATCAACCCCGGAGATGGGAAGAAATTATTCTCCGGGTCCTCCGCATAAATCCGGCATTCCAGCGCGTGGCCCCGGTGGACAATATCTTCTTGCCGCCAGGGAAGCGGCTCTCCCGCGGCGATGCGGATTTGCGCCTTGACGAGGTCAATGCCCGTCACCACTTCTGTCACAGGATGCTCCACCTGCAGCCGCGTGTTCATTTCGAGGAAGTAGAAATTGCGGTTAGAATCGACAAGGAACTCCACCGTGCCCGCGTTGGTGTAACCGGCGAGCGCGCCGATGCGCGCCGCCGTCTTGCCCATCCGCTGGCGAAGATCTGCGTCCACGAATGGTGAAGGCGATTCTTCCATCACCTTCTGTTGTCGCCGTTGAAGGGAGCATTCACGCTCTCCCAGGTGGATGAGGCGCCCGTGACGATCGCCGAGAATCTGCACCTCGATGTGGCGTGGGCGCTCAAGATACTTTTCGACATAGACCGAGGCGTCACCAAAGGCGTTCTTTGCTTCCGCGCGGGCCGTGCGAAGGGCGGATTCGAGTTCTGCCTCAAGATGTACCACGCGAAGCCCCTTGCCGCCGCCGCCCGCCGCCGCCTTCAGCATCACCGGATAGCCGAAATCCGCCGCCGCCCGCTTTATTTCGTTGATGGTCTCCAGCGTACCGTCTGTTCCCGGGACAACGGGCAGGCCCGCATTCATCACCGCGCGCCGGGCGGCGGTCTTCGAGCCCATTAGCTCCATAGACTCGGCGGATGGCCCGATAAAGACACAGCCTGCCTTCTTGCAAGCGCGGGGGAATTCAGGGTTCTCCGAAAGAAATCCATAACCCGGATGGATGGCTTCCGCTTTACTCGCGCGCGCGGCGTCCAACACGCGGTCAATACGCAGATAACTGTCAGCCGAGGGCGGAGGTCCCACGCGGAAGGCCTCATCGGCGTAACGCACGTGAAGCGCCTTCCGGTCCGCGTCCGAATAAACGGCAACCGTTTGGATGCCCATTTCGCGGCAAGCCCTGATCACGCGGACAGCGATTTCGCCCCGGTTTGCAATGAGGATTTTCTTGAACATGGTTGCGCCCAGCCGCAAGATCGTAATTCAACTTACTATACGGAGCGCCATAAGTCAGCGACAATCATTTGCTGTAGCGGCGGCGTCCCCGCCGCCGGTCTTTACTATTTAAAAGCCGGCGGCCAGAGGCCGCCGCTACAAAATCGGAAGTTGCTGACTTATGGCGTCACGTATAGAACTGGACGTTTTGGGGAAGGGAGTGAGAACGCACAACAGATTAAGGGAACGCCGCGTTATCTGCGCAGGATTGCCGCCCTGATGGACGGAGCTAGGGAGAAATGCAGGGAACCATCAATCAAGGGAGCTAGAGCTAGCCCGCCGTTTCGCGCCACACTGACGGCCCCTTCTTCTGGCTATGGTTAGTTTGCCGCCGCGGTAGAGCGCCGTTGCTGAAAGCACTCGCGGCAATAAACTGGACGGCCCTGGGTGAGCTTGAAGGGCACCGTGGTTTCTTTGCCGCACTGCGAGCAAACGGTTGTAGTGACCGAGCGCGCAGGCCCCGCATTCCCACCCTGGCCCTGACCCTGGCCACGCTTGGTCTTGCAGGACTTGCACCGTTTGGGCTCGTTCTTGAAGCCCTTTTCAGCGTAAAAAAGCTGTTCTCCGGAGGTGAAGACAAACTCACCTCCGCACTCAGCGCACTTGAGAACCTTATCCTTGTACTCCATCGGGCAACCCCCTGAGACTACAAAAAACAGCTTCTCCACGCCAGGGATGAGGGTCCTGACTATTTCATGCGGAAACTCGAAGGCTATTCCCTTTCGAGGCGAGCCTTCTTGCGAACGCGCTTGCGCGCCAGCGCTTCTTTCACGCGGCGTCTCTCACCCGGTTTCAAATAATACGAGTGCTTTTTAATTTCCTTAATAATATCTTCTTGCTGTACCTTGCGCTTGAAACGCCGCAAGGCGTTTTCGAGGGATTCTCCCTCTTGGAGCCGAACTTCAGCCAAACGATGAACACCCCGCTTTCATAATAAAAATGACGAAACCAACAGTGTGGTCACGACTGTTGGGATTTTCTCTTGCAGTCTGCCATAAGTCAAGCAGATTTTTAATCATAGCCTAATCTATCCGTTTTCGAGCCGCCCCCGACATAGCGTTGTCCGCCGCTACAACCGCAGTTGTCACACGGGCTCTTCAGCCCGGCACATGCCGCCCCAAAGGGCGGCTCCACGCCCGAAACTGAGACACTGGTGGAAAACCCCAGCGTATACTATGAACCCTGCGCTCCAAACCCTTGTGGGCGGGAGCAAGCTTCCAAACGGTTAAAAATCCACGTGCAGCCGGAGCGAGGGCACAAGCGCGGGTCCGCGGGCGCGATTGTAGCCAGGGTTGGTGACGTACTGAAAGTCGGCTGAACCGAAAACACCGCGCCAGAGGTGGCAGGTATAATAACTCTCAGAGATTTGCTCGAAGCCATAGCTAAGCCCTCCGTCGCCGAGCAGAAATCCCTTTCCGCCCAGTTCGAGATAACGCCGATGGTCGCCGGAAATCTGATTGACGACGAAGGCAGTCCCAATTTTATCCAGGTTCCTGCGCCAGTGCGAGCCTGCCACGTCTCCGCCCAAAGAAACCGTGCGGTCCACTTCGGTGTAGGCGAAGGACTCGTTGCGGCCATCGTTCCAGCCCCAGCGTCCAAATAACCGGACCCCGGCGCCGATTTCCTGATATAAGTTGGCGCCAAAGCCGTACTTCACCCGGCCTTGCTGCCGGTAAAGCGTAACGTCCGGCGCAGCGTCGCGCCCTGAGAGGAACCCGCTGATGGCGCCCCGGTAGCTCCCCATGTCCGCGTGATTCACATAGGAAAGGAACCGCAGCGTGGTTGCGCGGCGCTGAAACAGCGTGGGGTCAAGCTCGAACTCAAGGTTTTCAGCGTGCGCGCGGGCCAAATCGGCGTCAAGGTTTTCTCCGTTGGCCACTTTCGGCATCATGGCTTCACCGAAGCGGACGGCCCAATTGCGATCGTAGAATTGCACGACCGCTCCCCACGAGTAGCCGCGCGTGTTGGCGGCGTAGTCGTAGGCGCCGTTATTATCCACGGTCCAGTTCATGAACTGCAGGTGGCTGTCGCTGCCCACCGGGTTGACGTCGAAGAAGTCAACCACGCTAAATTTCCCCATCCAGATTTCGATTCGCCTTGCGGGCAGCGACGAAGGCAGCGACAAATAGCTGCGGTCATTCTCCACGCTTCCGCCACCCAAAGAGAAGGTCTTTTCCACCAGGAAGCGCGCAAGATAAGGAGCCTGGCCCAGGTTGGGTGTGCGCACGATATCGAGGTCTGTGAAGCCTCCGAGGCCGGCGCCATTGCTCAGGGCGTGCCCAGCCGCGCTTTCGATGTCCAAAATGACCTGGGCACTGTCGTTAAGCTTCAAGCCGGTATAAAGCGTAAGCACGCGCGACGTGGCCGCCTGCGCTTTGGGTCCAAAACTGTTGGTCCCGCTATAAGCCGCCGGAAATGACGGGTTCGCCTGTGAAATAAAGTTGATCTGCCCCGAAAGCCAGAAGCGGCCCGCAGGATGGTTGAAAATGGTGGTGTCTGTTGTAGCGCCCGTTGTGGCGTCTGTTGTAGTGTTTGCCGCGCTGGTGGCGCTGCCTTCGGACGTGGAGGGCTGGCTCCCCGAGGCCTGAGACGCCGAAGACGGCGCGCCACTCTCTGGCTGTGTTTCCGTCTGAACGCCGGGCTGGCTGCTCGTCGCTTGCGCGTTCCCGCTCGCCGTCTGGGCGCACGCCGGCAGGCCGGTCATGAATGAAACCAGCAACAGCAGAGAGACGCACGATGCAAGGCGCTTGAGTCCCTTTGCTCTCTTCGGCCTCACGAGTTGTTCGAATATCAATTGCATGGATTAGTCAGCCTGCTTTATCTCGCAGCGTTCGTCCGCCTTTTAACGCTGCGGTGTACCATGGGCCGCAAAAGCCGCAGGGTTACGATACAATCTGATTCCATTGTGCGGCCCCGTCAGGGCCGGATTGCGGGCCGGGTGGGTGTCCGTGGGCTGCGCCCACGGCTATTCGTATTGAACCGCTTCGCGGTTATCAAGGTCTCCCCGAAGGGGAGAAATATGGATAGCCGTGGGTGCAACCCACGGAATGCGAACCACGGTCATTCCTCGGCAACCCCGCAGGGGTTGAATATCGCCAAAGCGCGCATAAGATCGACCGGCGCTTTTCGGCGCTGAGGGTAGCGCCGTACAGTGCGGCGGACTAAAGCCGAATAACGCCTGCCAGGCCCAGAACGTGATAGAGCAAGAGCAGCGTCATCGAAATCAAGTAAACCCGCAGCACCAGGAGCGATACCTTTACACTGCGGCTCATCCGCATCGGCCCCAGGTTTTCAGGGTTACACTTTTTTTCGGGCGCGTCGAGCAAGGGATGAATCACGGTGAAATATTCAAGATTCTTCGGCTTCTTCGCCATAATAGTCCTCCTTTGTGTTACCGCCACGTAAACAGGTTTGGGGCCGCCACCTGAACGGCCAAAACGAGAGAAAGGGCAAAGAGGACCGTCACAATCGTCCAGTTCACCCAGTTATTCCAGCGTTTGTTCACGAGCCGGTCACCGAGCAGCTCCCGGTCGTTGAGCAGGAGTTGCAAGAAAATGATGGCCGAGGGCAGCATCAGGCCGGCGAGCACTTGCACGCCGATTATCACCAATTGCAGCGGCACGCGCGGTATCAGCACGATGCCCGCCGCCGCCAGGATGCCCACGATGTAGAAGGCGTAAAAAGCGGGCGCCTCCTTGATGGGTTTGTGCAGCGAGTGGGGCCATTTCTTAATCTCGCCGTAGGCCCAGGCGCTCGAGAGCGAGATGGCTGCCGCTCCCAGCACCGAGGCGTTGACCATCATCAGCAGGATGAGGTCTTTAAGGCCAGCGCCCGCAAACGGCGCTAAGGCGGAGGCGAGCTGCGCCGGATCGGTAAAGGGCAGATGATGGAGATACGCCAGATCGCCAATCACCATCATGCAGCCCGCCACAATGACGGTGAAGCATCCGCCAATCAGCGTGTCCAGCCGCTCCCATTTCAAGTCTGAGAATCTCAGCCGTTTTTCCGCCACGCAACTCTGCTGGAAGAAAAGCTGCCACGGGGCAATTGTGGTGCCCACGATGGCGATGATGAGAAAGACCAGGCTGCCGGTGAGCCCGCCCGCCGGGATCGATGGCAGGAAGGTGTGACGCGCCACCATCCCCCAATGCGGATGGACGAAAATCGCCATGCCCACCCAGGTTACGTCCAGCAAGCAAAGAATAATTGTGATGCGCTCCCAGCGTAGATAACCGCCGGAAAGTACCAGAACCATTAGCCCCGCGGCCGCCAGTGGAACTGCTACCCAAGGCGCAAAGCCTGCTTCCGTCATCGCCAGGTCGATAGCGGCAAATTCAGTAATCAGGGTCAGAAAATTGAGAATGAGCAGGTCCGCGAGTGAAAAGCGGCCCCACCACTTCCCAAAGCGGCTGTAAATCATGGCCGCATGGCCTTCGCCGGTGGCGATGCCGAGGCGGGCCACCATCTCCTGCGTGAAGTAGGTGATGGGCAGCAGCAGAAGCAGCAGCCAGAGAAGATGCGTGCCATACTGCGCGCCCGCCTGCACGTAGGTGGAGACCGCGCCGGCGTCGTTATCCGCCTCCATCACGATCAGGCCGGGGCCTGCCACCATGAGGAAGGTGAGCAGGCGCCGCCATGCCTGCCGCGCCAGACGCTCCTGGACGGGAATTTCCGGGATGGCTTTCGTCGCGGGCATGGCAATCCGGCGAAACAGGCGGGCCTCTTCGCGCGCCGGCTAGGCGCGTTGAATTGCAGACGCAGAGAGGCAGGGTCCAGGCGGACGCACTCAAACCGAAGGAGTTTCCGGCAGCCGCGCGCGGGCGGAAGACCGTTTCTGTCCGCCATCAGGCGGGCGGAAGCGGCCTTGCGCAAGCGAGAAAAATCTGGGAAGTCTCGCTTATCTCACGCATCTCACGGACAGAAGGGTGACGCCGTGAGGCTTGCTCCATAGCCAAGGGGAGCCAGCGGCTTCTGAATGTCCTTAACGGGGCTTCCAAAAAAATGGGGTGGGGTGAGACCGGGGAAGGGACTTTGGGAAAGGGTCGTCAAACCGCTCACGCCATTTTCATGGAGGCGATTGAGCGCTCCGTGTACCTGGAGGCTCTTTTTCAGTTGTTTCGCTCATAATTCCTTTCCTTTTTGTCCAGCAACGGTTTCGCGGCCTGCGTCAGCCCGATCCTGAAGGGCGCCGCGCGCCATTAAACCGCTCGCCAGCAAACCCATCATACTTGACCGATGCGTGAGCGTGTCAAGCAAAATTTGGTAGTGTCGCGGTTTCGGGCGTAGCGGCGGGTTTACCCCGCCATATTGTGGCGGCGTAAAGCCGCCTCTACATCAAACTGAGACACTACCCAAAATCTAACTTGCGCGCCTTTTTTGGCCCGTCACACGAGCACCACGCCGGCGCGAAGTTTCAATTCCGCTCTAGCGTGTCATGCCGTTCATCATAATGACTGAATACGCCAGTCTTCATGACAATTATTGTCTTTGTTTATAACTTATTAATAATACTAAGCCGTCCCCCGCGAGCGTTCGCAGTCAACCTTATGGTTTTAAAAGACTTATAATTATGGCTCCGACGGCGCGCGTGGTGACGGCTTTGCTCCATCTTTGGTTGCCCTAAGCTGTTAGTCGAGGTAGCGCACACGATGGTTTCTTCATCCTGATGCGGGATGTGGCTATGAAAACCGCTAAAAACGGGTTCTCACTCATCGAGCTTTTGATTGTTGTTGCAATCATTCTCATCATTGCGGCCATTGCCATCCCCAATCTGTTGCAGAGCCGCATCGCGGCCAACCAGGCGGCAGCGGTATCGGACCTTCGCGGCATTACGGAGTCTGAGCTCACTTATCTGACGATGTACAACCAGGGCTACGCCACCACGCTGGCTGTCATGGCTCCGCCGAGCGGCGGAGGCCCGCCCACTTCCACGGCCGCCGGCCTACTCGATAGCGACCTTGCCGCCGGCTTCCGCAACGGCTATACGTTCACCTATAACCCAAGCTCACCCGATACCCAGGGCCGCTACCAAAGTTTCACCCTGAATGCCAACCCCTCCCAGGCAGGGATGACGGGGAACAACTACTATTATTCGGACCCGTCTTTCGTCATTCGCATGAACACCGCCACTACTGCCTCAGCGTCCGACTCCCCGATTCAATAGCGGGCAGTAAGGTGAGTAAGCCCACCTAATTTTGATTAGAGAATTTTAATCATCCTTTGTTTTCAATCATCAATAGGCTTCGTTCCGTGAATTTGTGTGTTTTTCCGTTATAGGGGCGGAGTTTAAACTGCGCCATCAAACCCCTCACCCGGCTCGCGGAGTTTACCCTGAGTGGAGTCGAAGGGCTCGCCACCCTCTCCCTGTTGGAGTCTGTGTGATAACTCGGGAGAGTGAGGGCTTGACAGGTGGGCGATAATGCGGTTGAGGAGACCCGCGATGAACTTCTTGCCCTACGAACCGGATCAAGCTTGGCTTTTGCCGCCCAGCGTCA
>JBOGJY010000395.1:0-5786 GCA_050745325.1 Terriglobia bacterium | reverse complement strand
GTGGACGACGCGATCGTGGTGGTCGAGGCGTGCCAGGTGCATATCGACGAGGATGGAATGTCCCCCCGCGACGCCGCCAAGAAAGCGATGAGCGAGGTTTCAGGTCCTGTCATCGCCGTGGCGCTGGTCTTGACCGCGGTATTCGTGCCGGTGGCTTTTGTCGGAGGCATCACCGGACAGCTCTATAAACAGTTTGCGCTAACCCTGGCCGCGTCGGTCCTTCTCTCGGCTTTACAGGCGCTCACGCTGAGCCCCGCGCTTTGTGCTCTGCTGTTAAAACCGGGCCGAATCCCGCGCGGCCCGCTGGGATGGTTTTTCAAAGGATTTAATTGGACGTTTAGACGGGTGACGCGGGATTACGTGGGTTCGGTTAAGTTTCTTGCCCGGCGCAAAGCGATTGTGGTGGTCTGCCTGCTTCTGGTTTTTGGCGCCATCTATGCTCTCTTCCGCGTTCTGCCCAGCGGATTTGTTCCGCCGGAGGATCAGGGCTACTTCTTCACCAACGTTCAGCTCCCGGACGGCGCCGCGCTCGACCGCACGTCCGCAGTCGTCAAACAAGTGGAAGACATCCTGAAGGCCACGCCCGGTGTGCAGGCGGTGGTGGCCGTAGGAGGCTTCAGCTTTGTTTCGGGCACGTACGATTCGAACGTTGCAACCCTTTTTGTCATGATGAAACCCTGGAGCGAAAGGAACTCTCCCAATCTTTCGATTGACGCCATCATTGGCCGGACGCAAGGCGAATTCTTCGGCATCCCACAGGCCATGATTCTCAATTTCGCCCCGCCACCCATTCAAGGACTGGGAACCACCGGAGGGTTCCAATTTGAGCTGCAGGACCGGACCGGCGGAAGCCTTGAAAACCTGGCGAGTGTGGCCAATCAATTGATGGCGGCAACGCGCAAGGAACCGGCGATTGCTCAGGTATTCACAAGTTTCCGTCCCAGCGTGCCGCAGATTAGTCTTGACGTTGACCGCGATAAGGTGAAGACGCTAGGCGTGCCGCTCACCGATGTCTTCAACTCGCTTCAAACGTATCTGGGTGGGCTCTACATCAACGACTTCAACCTTTTTGGCCGCACCTACCACGTGATCCTGCAGGCGGCGACGCCCTACCGGTCAGACCCGCAGGAAATTGGCAACTATTACGTGCGCAGCGGCAAAGGCCAGATGATTCCGCTGAGCACGCTGGCATCGCTCAAACCCATCAACGGACCGGACGCGATTGCCCGGTACAATCTATTCCGTTCAGTCGAGATTGACGGCGCTTCGGCCCCCGGTTACAGCTCAGGCCAGGCCATTGCAGCCATGGAAGACGCGGCCAAGAAAGTGCTTCCGTCCGGTTTCGGTCACGAATGGACAGGCATGTCGTACCAGGAAGTTAAAACACATGGCCAGGTGGTGCCCATCCTGCTGCTGGCAGTCCTGTTTGTCTTTCTCTTTCTGGCGGCGCTCTACGAAAGCTGGATGGTCCCGATTGCGGTCATCCTCGCGGTCCCGCTTGGAATTCTTGGCGCGCTCGCCGGGGCGTGGCTGCGCGGTCTTGATAACAACGTATACGCGCAGATCGGGCTGGTGGTGCTGGTCGGGCTGGCAGCTAAAAACGCCATTCTGATTGTGGAGTTTGCCAAGACCCGCCACGAGCACGGGCTTTCGCTTTTCGACGCCGCGGTCGAGGGG
Source organism: Terriglobia bacterium (assembly GCA_050745325.1). Taxonomy (GTDB): domain Bacteria; phylum Acidobacteriota; class Terriglobia; order UBA7540; family UBA7540; genus RH2-MAG17b. The sequence continues at coordinate 4,109 of JBOGJY010000395.1, read as the reverse complement.
TCGCGCGTCCGTTTCCGCCCCATTCTGATGACGTCTTTTGCCTTCATCTTCGGTGTGCTGCCGCTCGCTATTGCCACCGGGGCGGGGTCAAACAGCAGGCACTCGCTCGGTACCTCGGTGGTTGGAGGCATGATCGCGGCCACCGCGCTCGCGGTGCTCTTTGTTCCCGTGTTTTACCTGATTATCCAGGGTCTGGCCGAGCGCAGAAAGCCCGCGTTTGTTGCGGAACCCAGCTTCGAGGGTAACGGCCAGTACAGCGTCGCCGGAAGATCCGATGGCCCGACCTTACCGCCTTCGAAAGGCGGCCGGTCTTGAAACGGGCGATCACTTTCACATTGCTCATCCTTCTCCTTGCCTTCCTTGCCGGCTGCGCGGTGGGACCCAAGTATCAAAAACCCAGCGTGGCGTTGCCGCAGGCTTGGCGCGCGCCGGCCAGCACATCGAGCTCGCTTGGAGATCTCAAGTGGTGGGCGCTCTTTAAGGACCCTGCGCTGCAGAACCTGATTCGCACCGCGCTCGAGCAGAACAAAGACCTGCTCGGCGCCGCCACCCGCGTTGACCAGGCGCGCGCGGCAGCCGGCGTGGCACGGTCCAATCAGTTTCCACAAGTCAGCCTGAGCGCGAGCGCCCTTAGGGAGCGTCTTTCGAGGGTGGGCGCCTTCCCCTTCCCGCCCAGCTTTAACGTGGGCCTGCCGCTTTACACCATTCAGCCGCAGGTTTCCTATGAAGCGGATTTTTGGGGGCGCTACAGCCGCGCGACCGCAGCCGCCCGCGACCAGTTGCTGGCCACCGAAGCGGCGCGCAAGAACGTCGAGATTGCGGTGGTCAGCGGTGTGGCCCAGTCCTATTTCACGCTGCGCGAGCTCGACCGCGAGCTTGATATCACCCGCCAGACGGTGACCTCTTTCAAGGATTCGGTGAGGCTCACTCAGATTCGGTTCAACGGAGGCGTAGCGTCTGAACTCGACCTTCGCCAGGCTGAAACCGAGCTCGATAGCGCCGCCGCGATGATCCCGGCTCTCGAACAACAAATTGCCCTGGAAGAGGACGCCATCAGCATTTTGCTCGGCCACAACCCGGGGGCGGTCCCGCGCGGGCTACAACTGACAGCGCAGCCACTGCCGCCGACGGTGCCTGCGGGTCTCGCCTCCACCTTGCTTGAGCGCCGCCCCGACATCGCCGCAGCGGAGGATCAGCTCAAGGCCGCATATGCGGAGGTAGGCGTGGCCAAGGCGCAGTTTTATCCCGATATTGCCCTGACCGGATCAGGCGGCTTCGAGAGCAGCATCCTCTCGAAGTTTGTCAGCGGCCCTGCCGCGATCTGGGAGACCGTCGCTAGCCTATCGGCGCCCATCTTTACCGCCGGGCAGCTCCGGAGCAACCTCCGTCTAGCACAGGCGCAGGAGCAGGAGGCGCTCGTTACCTACCAGCAGACGGTTCAAGAAAGCTTCCGCGAAGTGGATGATTCGCTGATCTCATATCAGAAGACGCGCGAACAGCGCATCGCGGACGAATCGCTCGTGACCGCGGCGCGAAGTGCTCTCGACTTGGCGAATGTCCGTTATAGCAACGGGGTGGCAACTTATCTCGATGTGCTGGATTCTGAAAGGACATTTCTAAACTCGGAACTGTCACTGGCTCAGACGCAGGGGAACACTCTGGTTGCCGTGGTCGAGCTTTACAAAGCTCTCGGCGGCGGCTGGCAGTAACAAGTGGGTGAAGTTCGACCGGGCGTGGAAAATTTTATTTTGTAAGGGTGAGGCCTTCGACTGCGCTCAGAGTAAGCTCCGCAATACATGAGGTTCTCCAAATCGGAATGGCGGAGTTTCAACCCCGCCATTCCGGCGGCATTCACTTCTTTTTGCCACGGCGCAGCTTTGCGGGTTTTTTCCCGCCGCTTTTTGGGGATTTGGGTCGCGGTTTAGCGCCGGGAGCGGCGCCACCTGCCGTGAGCGCCGCCAATAACGCGGCGCCATTGGGGCTGCCCAAGCCCGTGCAGGCGTCCCATCCTTTTCCGGCTGAATACGCTCCAACGCTGGCAACGTCATTATTGCCGCTCGTGATGTCGCGGAAGGCTGAGCTCGGCGCCACCGCCGGCGCATAGATCAGTGAGTTCAGGAATCCCACTGGCTTTCCCAGCTTTTGGTTAATACGGGCAATAAGCGCCGACCATAGCGGCGAGACGGCGCTGGTGCCGCCCACCACTTCACCTTGGCCATCGGAAGTCACTTGGTAGCCGGTATTGGGGTCCGCGTCTCCAGAGACGTCCGGAACCCCGCGCCCCACTTTGTGGCCTGCGTTCACCGACGGGGGAACGTTGGCCTTGGATTGCCACGCAGGCAAGGGAAAAACCTCGCTGATTCCGCCTCCCGAAGCGCCGCCATTTGCGCCGTCGTTCCAAACCACCTCGCTCGATATCGTGTTGTTGGATGAGAGCAGCGTTGTGCCGCCGCAGGCCAGCACGTAGGGGCTGGACGATGGGAAATCGACGTGCGCGAGCCCGTCATCCACTTCGTCGCGGGACCCGTCGTCTCCCGAAGCGACGCACACCGTGATGCCCATAGCCGCCGCCGCCTGAAGCGCTTCGTTCACCGCTTGCATAGCCTGGGCCGTCCACGTGAGCTGGCCCTCGGGGTATCCCCAGCTTATTGACAGGACCGACGGGTTGTGCAGGCTGTCGTGCACAGCCGTCGTGAGGGCGTCCACCCAGCCGCGCTCGGTAAAGTTGGAAAAATAGACTACGATGCTCGCCTTTGGCGCGATAGCTCCCGCCACTTCAATATCCAAGTCGACTTCGCCATCAGGGCTATCTCCCCCTGGAGCGGGCTGGTTCTGCACGCCATCGACAGAAACCGCGGTGACCGAAGGTTCGGCAATGCCGAGGTTGGAAAAATAGGTTTGCAAGTCGGATTGCTTGTAGCCTCCGCCAAACTCAAGGATGCCGATGCACTGGCCGCTGCCATCTGTGCCAGCGGGAAAATTATAGAGGGCCGCCACCTGGTTGGGCGTGTAAGCCGGCGTTGCCTGCCGCGTCTGGCCTGGGCGTACCTGCTTACAGCGGAAGTGCGGGCGGGCTTGACGCCGGTTATCGAAGCCAAATACGCCTTGGATGATGCCGCTGAGATCCTCTGGCAAAGAGACTGGCCCCTTGCGGCCGCGGTAGGTGTTGCCCTCGTGCTCGTAAAGCGACATCTCGACGCCAAACGCCTCAGTAAGCTGCGCGATAGTTCCCGCCAGCACGATGGTGCGCCGGGGAAGGCTCACCTGCATGACCGTCAGGTTATGCGCGTGGGCAAACGCCTCAACTTTTTGAACGTCCTTTGGATCGGCGCCGTAAGCCTTTTCGAATTCCTGGCGGCTCAGATACTGCCGTTCCTTGGGCCGTACCGGTTTGAGAGCGTTTGAAGATTGAATAGCATTGTAGGACCGGCGCGGCCGCACCAGGACCGATATCTCGATCCGTTCATCGGCTGATGGCGTTCCAACTTCACGCGCACCAGGCACAGGTTGCCGCTCGCTGCCGGAAACAGAAATTCGCTTCTTCGGGGTAGCCATAGTCACGCCTCCGTTCATGCGGGTAGACCTAAAGTCTCCCGGGATGGATGTTACGTAAACAGTTCGAGGGCCTTGTGCAAATAATTGCGCGATTAGACCGTGATGTCAACTTAATAAAATGGCCGGAAATGCGTGTGAAGCCATCACTGAAGATTACGGCTTTGAATTCCTGTATAAAGGAGGATGAGCAAGGATTTTGCTCAGTGAGCTCTCACAGCCGCAATTCGCCGCGCTGCGTTGCGGAGGTGGCGCCAGCGCGCCATTAGGCATGGCGCCCTTCCAGGGTCCGAGGCCGAAGAGGGTCTCCCAGACGAGCTTGCTGGTCTCCAGCAGCCAGGTTCTTGCGTAAGTCCTTTTCCTCCACCAGCCCCTGGGCTGAAACGAGCCGTCCGCAACGCCATCGATGTATAACTTGAAAGGAGGATCAGCCTTGGCAAGGGCCGCGCGCCAGATGCGCCCCGCGCGACGGCTGTGATAGTTGGAGGTAACGACGATCACGCTCCTCCATTTTCCGGCGTTGAGGCATTGTTCGACGGCGTGCGCTTCCTGGATGG
>JBOGJY010000394.1:0-9768 GCA_050745325.1 Terriglobia bacterium | reverse complement strand
CTATTCTCCTGCCGCCTCAGTCGTTTCGGGTCTATCCTATGGCGCATTAAGCGCACTTTGATGGCCTTTCGTCGTGAGACGAGGGACGAGAGTCAAGGGGCGAGGGTCGAGAGGCAAGTCCGGGACCCTTGCTTTTTCCCTTATGCCTTGTCCCTTGACTCTTGCCCCCGTCTTTTTATTCTACCCCCCGGCGCTGATCCTTTGGAGACGAATGAGACAAACGAGACGGTTTATTTCCAATACAAGGGATTTGCTGTAGCGGCGGCCTCTGGCCGCCGGTCTTTACTCTTTGAAAACCGGCGGCCGAAGCCAGAATGGGGCCGCCGCTACAAAAATCAAACTGACCCACTACCGGGACAAGAAACCAGATCGAAGAGTCTTGCTTATCTCTCGACTCTTGACTCTCGACTCTTTATTTCACTCTGGGGTTTTCAAAAAGTTTGCCAATCCGTCTCCAGCGGGTATTCTGAAAAAAGTTGGCGATGATCGATCCATCAAAGCGGAGCCGCCCTTCCAAGCTCTCATCCAGCCATTCCTTGGAGGGGGCGTTGTACGACCAGTAGACAAACAGCGGCTCGCCCACCACATTTTTGACGGGAACGAAACCCCAGAAACGGCTGTCAGAAGAGTTGTCGCGATTGTCGCCCATGACGAAGTAATAACCTTTGGGCACGCGCAATCCGCTGGACCCGATGTATTCCGGCATCTGGCGCGCCCACACCGGATAAACAATGCCTTCGCTGACCAGGGTATCGACTTCATCCAGCGGCGGGGGAAAGTTTTCGCTGAATTGGCTCACTTCGTTCGGATTGTAAACCACGTAGGGCTCGGTCAGGCGCTCACCGTTGCGGTAAACCTGATCGTTTACAATCCGGATCACGTCGCCGCCCACGCCAATTACGCGCTTGACATACAGCAGAGAAGGATTGAGCGGATAATGAAAGGCGATAATATCCCCCCGGCGCACGGCCTTGAGGCTCGGCAGGCGCAGGGAGGTATAGGGGATTTGCGGGCCGTAAGGGAGCTTATCGAGGAACACGTGGTCGCCAATCAAGATGGTATTTTCCATCGAGCCGGTGGGAATCATCGTTGCTTCGCCGATAAAAATCCGGATGCAGAAAACGGCGAGCAGGATAACCAAGAGGGAGCGGAGGGTCTCGCCCAACCCGCCATTGTTTTTCGGCGGTGAAGCAAGCGGTGTTTCCGGGCCTGGCTCTGGCGCCTTACTTACCTCGCTTGACTCGCTGGGCTCAACTTCGGGTATTCCGGTGGGTTCCATGTTATTCACGATGCCGCAAGGCGATCAAACTCTCCTGGATTGTGGTTGGATAATTCCCGCTGTAGCAAGCCAGGCAGTAGTTGCCCTCGGTGTCGCCCGTCGCCCGGCGAAGCCCTTCAAGCGAGAGATAACCCAGCGTGTCGGCTTCGATATACTGGCGGATTTCTTCGAGGCTGTGCGTTGCGGCAATCAACTCTTCACGCGTTGGAATATCGATTCCGTAGAAGCACGGAGACGTGGTGGGCGGGCAACTGATGCGCATGTGCACCTCCGCCGCTCCGGCGTCCCGCACAAGGCGCACAATTTTGCGGCTGGTGGTGCCGCGAATAATCGAATCGTCCACAAGAACAATGCGCTTGCCTTCGATCAAGCTGCGAACCGGGTTCAGCTTGAGCTTGACGGCGAGGTCGCGGTGGGCCTGCGTCGGCTCAATAAACGAACGGCCTACGTAGTGATTGCGAATCAAGCCGAGCCGCATCGGGATGCCCGATTCCTCGGCGTACCCAATCGCCGCCGGCACACCGGAATCCGGCACCGGCACCACCAGGTCCGCCTCCGCCGGGTGCTCGCGCGCGAGTAATTGCCCCAACATCTCGCGGCTCTTTTGCACGGACTTTCCAAAGACAAGACTATCGGGCCGGGAAAAATAGACGTGCTCGAAGATGCAATACGCGCGCTTCTCGGCAGGAGGGGCGAACCGCAGCGAGGTGAGGCCGCGCCGGTCGAGAATCACCATCTCACCCGGCTCAACATCGCGCACGTAAGTGGCGTTAATCAGGTCGAAAGCGCAGGTTTCTGAAGCGATCACCCAGGCGTCGTTGAGCCGCCCTAAAGCGAGCGGGCGGAAACCGCGCGGGTCGCGGATGCCGTAAACGCTGTCTTTCAGCAGCGCCACCAGCGAATAAGCGCCTTCGACGCGGTCGAGCGCGTCGGCCAGGGACTCGGGAACGCCCGATTGTTTTGAGCGCGCAAAATAGTGCAGGATCACTTCTGTATCGCTGGTGGTCTGGAAAATGTCGCCTTTGCATTCGAGCTCGCGTCTTCGCGCCGAAGCGTTCACCAGATTGCCGTTGTGGGCCAGCGCCACCTGCCCCTTCTGGCAGCTTACGGTCAGCGGCTGAGCGTTGCGAAGGTCCGTATCGCCGGCAGTGGAATAGCGCGTGTGGCCAATCGCCATGTGCCCCGGCAGAGTCTTCAGGACGTCTGCGGTGAAGAGCTCATTCACATAGCCCATCCCCTTGTAGCACGTTACCGTAATCCCATCCGAAACGGCGATTCCGGCGCTCTCCTGCCCGCGGTGCTGCAGCGCGTATAGGCCCAGATGGGCTACCTTCGCCGCCTCGGGACAGCCGAAGACAGCGAAAACGCCGCAATACTCGTGGAGCTTATCGTCCTCAGGACCGGCAAGATGGGCAAAATCAGGGGTGGAGGAAGGCTTAGGGGCGGGTGGCGGTAAAATCCCCTCCTCGGTGCTTTCGAAGGGTTTTTTCGGACCTGATGAGCGCAATGAATGATCCTTGGATGTTCGAGCTGCGGATTGCCTGACGCTCGGGACTTAATTGAGCTTGTTCCTCTTCTATTGTCCCCCGGAACTTCGCGCCCGCGCAATAGCTTTTTCAATCCCGGAAATTAACCTCAGCTCTATCGTGCGATTACCGGAGGATATTCGCCGGAACCCTGACCCGAAGCGATTCGAGACCTTATGATATCATGCCATTTCTGCCGATAAGCTTGATGGATGCGCGATAAACGGCCAGAAACCCGCGACCAGCTGCCCGAAGCGTTGTAAGCCGGGTTTGCGCCGCAAACAATGCCTGATCCATCTGTCTGTTTGATTCACAAAATACAAAAGGGTGACATCCTCCTGTGAGTTTCATCAACAAGGCTCTGTGCGAAATTAATTGCAAAATCGTTTACTATGGCGCCGGCCTGGGCGGCAAAACGACTAATTTGCAGTGGATATTCGAACAGACTTCGCGCGACTCGGGGGAAAGGATGCTCTCCCTTGCCACCGAAAATGACCGCACGCTCTTCTTTGATTTCCTTCCGCTCGATTTGGGCACGGTGCGCGGGTTCAAAATCCGCCTTCACCTCTACACTGTGCCCGGCCAGATTTCATACCAGACCAGCCGCAAGCTGATCCTGCGCGGTGTCGATGGCGTGGTTTTCGTGGCCGACTCTCATTCCTCGCGCATGGAAGCGAACCTTGCCGCCATCGAGGATTTGCAGCAAAACCTGAAAGACCTGGACGAAGACTTTCGCAAATTGCCTTACGTACTCCAGATCAATAAACGCGACCTCACCGGCGCGCTGCCCGTCAGCCAGATGACCTCGCTGCTCGCGCGCAAAGACGAGCCGGTGTTTGAGGCCGTCGCCAGCAAGGGCGTGGGCGTGCTCGATACGCTGAAATCGATTGGACGGCTCGTCCTCGCGCGCATGAAGAAAGCTAACGTTGGATCACCGAAGCCGGGCCTTCCGATCTAGTCCTTGCCCTCGCCCGTATCGCATATTGAGCAAAGTAATACTACCAAGGCTCTGTCTCAGACCGACGAGGCGTGTCCCCCTCACCCGTCCCGCTACGCGGGCCACCCTCTCCCCGCAAGCGGGGAGAGGGGCTGGGGGTGAGGAGGCGATGTAAAATTTGACTCAATCGCGTCGAGTTTCGCAAACCTAAGAATCTAAGGCTGGCGGCGGCGCAGTCATTCCCTTCCGATTTAGGCCGGTTCAGGCCAATTCAGGTAGAATAGCCACATCTCTGGATAGGGCGGCCAGCGGATGCGAATCCTGGTGGTGGAAGACGAGCGCAAAGTGGCAAGCTTCGTGGCCCGTGGCCTGCGCGAAAACGCCTATGCCGTCGACGTAGCGGAGAGCGGCGAAAAGGCGCTGAGTCTGGCAAGGGAGGCAGATTACGATGTGATTTTGCTGGATATCCGCCTGCCGGGAATGAGCGGCCTCGATGTATGCCGCGCGCTGCGCCAGGACGGCGTAAAGGCGCCGATTCTAATGCTCACCGCGCGCAGCCTGGTTGACCAGCGCGTTGAGGGCCTCGACGCCGGCGCCGACGATTACCTGGTAAAACCTTTTGCGCTTGCCGAGCTTTACGCCCGGGTGCGCGCTCTCATTCGCCGCGGCTTTCATAAGCAGGAGGCGCGTTTGCGTTACGGCGGTCTTGAGCTTGACCGCCATCGCCGCCGCGCCACGCGAGGCCAGTCGGAAATCGCCCTTACGTCCAAGGAATTTGCCCTGCTGGAGTTTCTGATGCTCCGCGCTCCAGACCCGGTAACGCGCGGCGAAATTGTCGAGCACGTCTGGGACTGCCATTTCGATAGCGAAACTAACCTGGTTGAAGTCTACATCAACCGTCTGCGGCAGAAGATCGACCAGGGCCGTGAAACCCGGCTCATTCACACGCTGCGCGGCGTGGGTTATCAGCTTTCTCTGCCCGATTTGTAACTGGCTCGCGCAGCGCCCGTGGGGCCTGAATACGCGCCGCGCCGAAATAGAGAATGCTTCCCTCCGTCTGCGAAAATCCAAATCCCGGCTACAATTAAGACGCTATGCCATTCACAAAGGTTCGAACCCGTGTTGCGCCTTCACCCACCGGCGATCCGCACGTCGGCACGGCTTACATTGCTCTTTTCAACTACTGTTTCGCCAGGAAACACGGCGGTGAATTCATTCTGCGTATTGAAGACACCGATACCGCCAGAAGCAGCGCCCAATCCGAAGCCGCCATTTTGAGCTGCCTCCGATGGCTTGGCCTCACCTGGGATGAAGGCCCGGAGACCGGCGGCCAGCAGGGACCGTATCGGCAGAGTGAGCGCGGCGAGATTTACCGCAAATACGCAGCCCAACTCCTCGAGGACGGGCACGCGTTCCGTTGTTTTTGCACGCCAGAGCGGCTGACCGCAATGAGGGACGCGCAGAAGACGGCCGGCCAGCGGCCCGGTTATGACGGGCTTTGCCTCGGCCTTGCGCCCGCCGAGGCCGAAGCGCGTCTCGCCGCGGGAGAGCCCTACGTAGTCCGCATGAAGGTACCGCGCGAGGGAACGTGCGTGATTAAAGATTTGCTGCGCGGCGACATCGAAATTGGCTGGGATACCGTCGATATGCAGGTGCTCTTGAAAGCCGACGGCATGCCCACCTATCACCTGGCGAACGTCATCGACGACCATCTGATGGAAATCTCGCACATCCTGCGCGGCGAGGAATGGATCAACTCTGCTCCCAAGCACAAGCTGCTCTACGAATATTTCGGCTGGGAGATGCCCGTGCTGTGCCATCTCCCGTTGTTGCGCAACCCCGACAAGAGCAAGCTGAGCAAGCGGAAGAACCCAACCAGCCTGCTGTTCTATGAGCGGATGGGCTATCTTCCCGAAGCCCTGCTCAACTATCTTGGACTGATGGCCTGGTCCATGCCGGATGGTGAGGAGAAATTCTCGCTTGCCGGAATGGTGGAGCAATTCAGCCTCGAACGCGTCTCCCTGGGCGGGCCGGTCTTTGATCTTACCAAGCTTAACTGGCTCAACGGGCGTTGGATCCGGGAGGATTTAAACGACCAGGAGTTTGCCTCCCGCGTCCGCCGTTGGGCGCTGAACGAATCTTACTTGATGCGCATCGCGCCGCTCGTGCGGTCGCGCATCTCGGTTTTGAGCGACCTGGGTCAACTCGCGGCGCCCTTCTTTTCAGGGGTGATCGAGATTACGCTCGCCCAATTGCTCGACGGCAAACTCGACCGCGATACGGTATCAATCGCGCTCGATCTCGCGCTCACGCGGATGGACAGTATCGAGTGGAACAAGGCTGCGATCGAGCAGATGCTGAAAGCAGTTGCCGCCGAAACGGAGATCAAGTTCCGGGATTTCCTCCGGCCGTTTTTCATTGCCATGAGCGGCAGCCCTGTTTCCGTTCCTCTGTTTGACGCCATGGAAATCCTCGGCCGCGATTTATGCCGCGCCCGGCTGCGCTATGCGCTCACGCTCGCGGGCAAGCCGCAGTCAGAGGAAAAGAAGCGATGGCTGAAAGCCGCTAAGGAAAAACTGGCGAGTGAATGAAGCAAACAGCAGTCGGCAGTCAGCCACTTGCGCTAGCGGAAGGTCACGGCCGGTTTTCTCAAGATTGGGCTGTACCGGAGACGCCCTCACCCACCACTTCGTGGTTCCCCCTCTCTCCGGGAGAGGGTGGCCCGCGTAGCGGGTCGGGTGAGGGAGCTGTGAGTTGTCAGTCTGAGGCGATACCTCACTAACCCCAAGGCTGTTGCAGTGGCTGATTGCTAACAACTTTTCACCCGTCACTGATTTTGTATGTTTCGATCTCGTTCCCTCCGCGTCCGCATGATGCTGCTTTTTTGCGTCGTGGTGGGCATTTTGCTCGCCGGCTCGTACGCCATTTTCTACACGCTTCTCAGCCGCGAAGTCCACGCCCAGCTTGACCGCCAACTCGTCGAAACCGCGAATCCCGTCGTGGCAGACCTTGCTTCCGACCCCACTGAGAACGATGTTGACCAACTAAACCTCCCCGGCAATTATTTCGAGCTGCTTTCGGCCTCCGGGCGCGTGTTGCAGCGGTCTATCAACCTGAAGCCGGGCCTGCTCGTAACCGGGGGCAACTTGGTGGAGTCCCGCCCCACCTTTCACACGCTCGAGGACGTTCACTACGGCAAGTTACGTCTTGCTTTGGTTCCTTTCCTGCGGGGAGGCCAGATTCAAATCCTGGCGCTGGCAGTGCGCACGCGGGCAGCAGAGCAGGCGCTCGCCGCCTTCCGCGGCGTCATTTTGTGGGTGTTCCCGCTCAGTTTGGCGCTCACCGCGGCCATCTCAAGCTGGTATGTTGGCCGCAGCTTACGGCCAGTCAGCCGCCTGACCGGACACGCCGCTGAAGTAATGGCGCGGATGGCGCAATCGCCGCGCGGCAATCTTTGGACGCCCCTCCCCATTGCTAATCCTCGCGATGAGCTTGGCCGCCTCGCCGAGACCTTCAACCACCTCTTTGCGCGGGTGGACAAGGGCATCGGGCAGCTTCGCCAGTTTGTCACCGATGCTTCGCACGAGCTGCGCACGCCTCTTTCGGTGTTGCAGGGCGAGACTGAGCTGGTGCTTTCGAAGCCACGGCCGACCGAGGAATACCAAAAGACGCTCACCACCATTGACGGCGAGTTGAAGCATCTCAGCCGCATTGTGGAAGGGCTTTTTACCCTTTCAATGGCAGACGCCGGCCAGCTTCGCCTCAGCCGCAGCCCCCTGTATCTAAATGAAGTGCTTGAGGAAGCTTGCGCCCGCTCCGCGCCGCGCGCCCAGTCAAAAGGCATTACAATTGTGCGGGATCTTCATCAGGAGGCGGCTTTCCAAGGTGACGAAGCGTTTCTTCGAGAGCTGTTTCTCATCTTCCTCGATAATTCCATCAAGTATTCCCCACCCGGCGCCAGGGTCACGGTGGCGCTTGAAAAGCTTGACGGCCGCTGGCGTGCCACCTTTAGCGATCAGGGCTTCGGCGTCTCGCCTGAGGATTTACCGCACATTTTCGAGCGTTTTTACCGCGCCGCCCGCACATCTGACGGCGAGTCGCAAAGCGGCGGGTTGGGCCTTGCCATTGCTCAAGCCATCGCGCACGCTCACGGCGGATCGATTGATTGCGCGAGCGAACCGGACAAGGGATCGTCATTTGCAGTAACCTTTCCGGTGGCTTGAATTCCCGTGGCGCCCCCCCGGAGCGCCGCGCCAGCGCATTCTGACCGCATCGTGTTCGGCTGCCGGCGCCACTTCTTGTGGTTTGTTTGACTTATCAAAGCCGTACTTCTAGAATGAGATGTAGCGCGTGCCGTGACAGAGCGCGGAGGTTTTTGTGTGTCTAAACGGGTTACTGAAAACCTTGTGGAGGCTTTAAGCTGCCAATCGCCGTTCTACTGCCTAGAGTTATGGCGGGATGAACCCGCCGCTACATCGATAGATCATGTTTGATTCGCTACAAGAAAAATTCCAGAACGTCTTCAAGAATCTGCGCCTGCAAGGGACGCTGACTGAAGAAGCGGTTGACGAAGTCCTGCGCGAAGTTCGTATTGCGCTGCTTGAAGCGGACGTAAACATCAAGGTGGTGAAAGAGCTTCTCGACCGGGTCAGGGTAAAGGCGCTGAACCTCGAAGCGCGCTCAACCCTTACCCCGCTCCAAGAAATTGTCCGCATCGTGCGCGACGAGCTGGTTGAGATTCTCGGCCGCAAGGAATCGCTGCTAACCTATTCAAAAGATTACCCTACTGTTTTTCTGATGGTGGGGCTGCAAGGCTCTGGCAAAACCACCACTTCGGGCAAGCTTGCGCTGTGGCTGCTCAAGAAAAAGCGGCGGCCCATGCTGGTTTCGACGGACGTATACCGGCCCGCCGCGCGCGAACAACTGGCGGTGATCGCTGGGGAGACGGGGATTCCCATCTTCAAGGGTGAAGGCATGAACTCGCCCATCGAGATTGCTCTGGCGGCGAAGAAGGATGCGGCGGACCGTGGCCACGACATCCTGATTGTCGATACCGCCGGCCGCTTGCACATCGATGAGCAGCTCATGCAGGAAGTCACAGATCTCCAGCTCAAGCTGCGTCCGAGCGAAATTCTGCTGGTGGCGGACGCCATGATTGGCCAGGACGCCGTGCGCAGCGCGCAGGAGTTCCACGACCGGCTGGGTACCTCTGGCGTGATCCTGACGAAAATGGATGGCGACGCCCGCGGTGGCGCGGCGCTTTCTATTCATTACGTCACGGGCCAGCCGATTAAGTTCATCGGGGCGGGAGAAAAGTACGACGCGCTCGATGTGTTTTATCCGGACCGTATTGTCTCGCGCATTCTCGGCATGGGCGACGTGTTGTCGCTTATCGAGCGCGCCGAAGAGGCCATCGACAAGGAAAAGGCGCTTGAAGTTCATCAGAAGCTGCGCACGGACAGTTTTACGCTTGCCGATTTTCAGGAGCAGATGCGTCAGGTGCGTAAAATGGGGCCGCTTGAGCAGGTGCTCGGCATGTTGCCCAAAATCGGCATGTTGAAGAATGCGGCCAACCTGCGCGTGGATGAGAAAGAATTGGTCCACCTCGATGCGATCATCAGCTCGATGACTATTCAGGAACGGGTGAACCACGAGATCATCAACGGCAAGCGGCGCAAGCGCATCGCCAGAGGCAGCGGCGTCACCGTGCAGCAGGTGAACCAACTGCTTAAGCAGTACGTCCAGGCGCGCAAGATGATGAAATCCATGAGCCAGAGCTTTTTCGGCCGGCAGATCAACCGCATGAAAGTTCCGGCCGGGTTAATGGACCAGATGAAGTCTCAGTAGCGGAAAACGGCGGCGCATCAACGTGATCCCTTCACCCCTGTTCCCTCTCCCATGGAGTCTGTGTGATAACTCGGGAGAGTGAGGGCTTGACAGGTGGGCGATAATGCGGTTGAGGAGACCCGCGATGAACTTCTTGCCCTACGAACCGGATCAAGCTTGGCTTTTGCCGCCCAGCGTCA
>JBOGJY010000393.1:0-2372 GCA_050745325.1 Terriglobia bacterium | reverse complement strand
GTCTCCTCAACCGCATTATCGCCCACCTGTCAAGCCCTCACTCTCCCGAGTTATCACACAGACTCCCTGGGGAGAGGGTGGATCGCGTAGCGAGCCGGGTGAGGGGTATTTGCCTAACTTTTCAGGGAAGAAATCCCGGCTACCCAAGCCAGTTTGAAGCTTTGGATTGAAGGTAAGTCAGGGGAACGTCGTAGAACATGGCTTTGCGGGAATGGCGAAGGCTATCATGGATGAAACAAACGTGGGTGCACCAGCACTGGTCGTGCACAATGCTGACGGCTTCGCCCTTGCGCGCTGCGCTCTGCCAGAACTTGCCGAAGTCGCAGCCGTAGTCGCGCAAGTTTGCAAGCCCGCCACGCAGCTCGCAGGCGCGCACACCGCCATTGTAATCGATGACGATTGAGGTCTCGCTTGCCGTACAAGGCATGGGCCAGGGATGGGGACCCTCGATGTTTTGCAGTTGAATCTTGTTGTGCAGCGAGAGCGTCCCCTGATAATAGATCTTTCCCACCTGCCGTCCGACTCCCTGCAGGCGGCGAAGGATGGTGGGCGCATAGTACGCGTAGACCTTCTGGAGTTCTTTGTAAAGCAAAGGTAGCTGGCTCGTGGGAATGCGCTTCAACCCTTCTTCCTTGGCGTTGCCGCGAATGATGTTGAAATAGTGCCCGTCCACGCAACAGTTGGCCTTGACGAAGTCCGCAATTTCCAGCACGTGATCAAAGTTTTCCGCGCAGATCACGGTATTGATGTTGACGCGAAGGTTCGGGAACCGTTTGCGGCACGGCTGGATGGCCTCAATCGTTTTTAAGGTCTTGGCGAAATTGCCGGGGACGGCGCGAATCGAGTCTTGCATCTCGTGAAGGCCGTCCATGGCAATGTTCAGGTCGAGATGAAGCTCGGGATTTTCGGTGAGGATTCGCTCCACCCACTCCGCCGTCCGCTCGGGCATCAGGCCGTTGGTAGGCAAATTCATCCAGCGGATTCCGTTTTGACCGTAGAAGAGGTGAACGATGTCCGTAAGCTCGCGGCGCAGCATCGGCTCGCCGCCCGAGAGCCACAGGTCGGTGAAACGGGGCATGGTGCTCGAGAGCTTTTGTATTTCCTCCCAGGTAAGGTCGCCACGGCGGTTCAGCTCGTCCCAGTAAAAGCACGTGCGGCATTTGGCGTTGCACACCGAGGTGACGAAAAAGATCACCATCTTCAGCTTTTTCGGCATTCCGAAGGCACGGTTAGCCGTTCCGAGTTTCGCGCTGGAGAGGTCTGGCATTTTGCCTATTTGTTCCTTCTGTCATTCTATCAGAAGCGGAACGTGCAAACCCTGTAGACGGTGTGAAAAAAGCACCAACCGTGGCTACCACCTACCGCGCGATGCGGAATGCGGTTAACATGAAATGACGAAGGACAAATCCAAATGGAATTTAAGCTGGTTTCGAGTTATCAGCCGCGCGGCGACCAGGTGACCGCGATTGAACAACTCGTTCGCGGCATTGAGAACGGCGAACATCATCAGGTTCTGCTCGGCGTGACCGGCTCAGGCAAGACCTTCACCATGGCGAAGGTGATTGAGGCCACGAACCGCCCGGCCCTGGTGCTCGCGCACAACAAGACTCTTGCGGCGCAGCTTTACCATGAGTTCCGCGCCTTTTTCCCTCACAACGCCGTGGAATACTTCGTCAGCTATTACGACTACTACCAGCCCGAAGCCTACATTCCAGCCGGGGACGTCTATATCGAGAAAGAGGCCACCATCAACGATGAGCTCGACAAGCTGCGCATGTCCGCAACGCGGTCGCTTTTCGAACGCCGCGATTGCCTGATTGTGGCGAGCGTCAGTTGCATTTACGGCCTGGGCTCTCCCGAGGCCTACTACGGCATGTTGCTGCTGCTTGAAAGCGGCCAGAAGATTTCGCGGCAGGATATTTTGCGCCGCCTGGTGGAAATACAATACGAGCGCACGGAAGGCGACTTCCGCCGCGGCACGTTTCGCGTGCGGGGCGACGTGATCGAAGTCTATCCGACCTATGAGGATAACGCCTACCGCATCGAAATGTGGGGCGAGTCGGTCGACGCGCTCAAGCAAATCGATCCCCTGCTCGGCCAGGTGAAGCAGACCTTGACGCGCCTTCCCATTTATCCCCGGACGCATTACGTGATGCCGAAAGAAAAACGCGAGCTTGCCATTGAGCGCATTCACAGTGAGCTTGGGTGGTGGCGCGGAGAACTCGAAAAGCAGGGAAAACTGGTTGAGGCGCAGCGGCTGCATCAGCGAACCATGTTTGACCTCGAGATCATGAAGGAGATGGGCTATTGCCACGGTATTGAGAATTACTCCCGGCACTTGTCCGGCCGTCTCCCCGGCGAGCCGCCCCCAA
>JBOGJY010000392.1:0-5502 GCA_050745325.1 Terriglobia bacterium | reverse complement strand
TTTGGGATGTGTGCGGCTTTTAGAGATAGCCCACAGATCAAATTTCAGGTTCGTGAATAATCCGTGTTAGCGGCAACACTGTTCACTTAAGCTCAGCGCGTCATTCCGCTGCAGCAAATTTGCCTGTCATCCTGAGCGCAGCGAAGGATCTGTTTGTAAATTAGTGGGGAAAGCAGATTCTTCGCTGTGCTCAGAATGACAGACGCTTGCATGGGTCGTTCCACAGCAATATTCTCCTTAACTAAAATACAGTGTTGAGGTTAGGGCCGGTTAAAGGGGCCCCCCACAATAAAAGTGGCGGTGCTAATAAATTTGCTTGCTTTAATATTAACAGTAAGGTAATATCCGTTTCGTAAATCTCTTTGAGGAGGGCGCTAAACCCGTGAGCGGATATCTAAATCGTAACCCCAGTATAGAGGCTGCCAGCCCCGCAGTGGCAAGGCAGACTTGCGTTTTGGTTGTCGAAGATGACGAATCGGTTGGCCGGCTTCTTAAGGAGCGGTTAGAGTCCGATGGCTATCACGTGGAATCCGCGTCGGATGGGATTTCCGCCGAGCAGCGCATTGGGTCAATCTCTTGCAACTTAATCATCCTTGATCTGACCCTCCCCAATTTGGACGGGGTGGAATTGCTGAAGCGGGTTCGCGCCCAGGATCGTTTCCTGCCGGTTCTCGTGCTGACGGGCCGGACGGGTGTGGAAGACAAGATCAGAACCCTGGATCTTGGGGCGGACGATTATCTGCAAAAGCCATTCGAATACGGCGAGCTTGTGGCTCGCGTGCGGGCGCTCCTGCGCCGCGCCCGGTCAGGCGATACTGTCTGGCGGTTCGAGGACCTTGAGCTCGACCGGATGGAGCGCACCGTGAAACGGGCGGGCCGGGAGATTGAATTGACCGCCAAGGAGTTTGCGCTTTTAGAATACCTGATGCTCAATTTGGGCCAGCGTCTGACGCGGGCTATGATCATGGAGCACGTCTGGAAGCTCGACTTTAACGCGGCGACGAACGTAGTGGACGTCTACATCAACTATCTTCGCAACAAGGTCGACCGTGGCTTTGGGAGTAAGTTAATCTGCACCGTTCGCGGCGTGGGGTACCAGCTCGGTCAGGATTCACGGAGCCATAGCGAAAGCCAGGTTCGGGCGGCCAACTGAATCACTTGCCATAACCGCCCGCCTGAGCCTTGCCGGGGTTTGCGACCGTGTGATATCCCGGCAAGGCGGAGTGCCTTGCTTTTCACTCTGACCCGCCAGGCCAACTTCACAGATGACCCCAGCAAGTTCACGCAAACAGCTTCTTCCTCAGCATCAAGGAAAGTACGCCGAAGCCAGTTGCAAAGAGCAGAATATCCGCCGGCTCGGGCGTTGTTGTGGTGGTCAAGAACTCCTGAGGCGATCCGCTCCCCGGTTGCACCGGAGTAAGAATCTCAAAGTTCGAAAACTCACCCGCATAATAGGATTGGTTTCCCGCCTGAGTCAGCCAATTCTGCGCGCCGCTAGTGAACCCGGATGAACTCTTCGCGCTTGGCGTAAAAAGCGCCCACAGCGCGAAAGAAATATTTCCGTAGTTCGAAGGGTTGGCTAAAAGTTGGGTGTAGAGGTACGCCGCCTCATCATAAGCCTGAAGCGTCGCCGCGGGTGCGCCCTGCTGAAATCTCACCCCGCTCAAGTCAGCAAAAGTGGAAACATTCGCCTGCCACGGCTTATTGAAGTATGTTTCGTGGCTGAAATCGTCGCACACCAGAATCGCTTGGGAGTTATTAATTGTTCCGGAATACGGGTCAGCGTATACACCCCCCTGGGTGACGCCATTCACGCCTGTCAGGTCGACAGTGACCGTCGTGGCGAAGGATTGACTTGCCGCGCCTATCGAAACCAGCGCACATGCCATCAAAAATAAAACTAACTTTTTTATCTGCACGATCCCTCCTTGGGTTTCTCTTCACGCCAGCTAACAGCGGTCGCTGACTGGAGATCGTACAGGCACATCATGCTCCAAATCATTCAAACCAACTTAAGCAGTGTGTTTTGTTTTTGATGGAAATCTGCTGGAATCGCTGCGCGCGGGATTACTTTGAACCGGGCGGGGGTAAAGAGGGACCCTTTTTATCCTTAAAGGGAATTGTTAGTCAGACCCAATGCGCGCATTGTTCTAGATAGGTAATAGCGCGTCTGCAAATTTAAGACCGATGTAATAATTGCGACTTTTGAAAATATCCAAAAGATTTCGAACGCGAGAGAGCAGAATACCTCCTCTTGCAGCGGCGGCGAGCCTGTTGGAGTGACCTTAAATTTACTTGCTGGTGTAGCCTCCGTCGACCATCAAATGGGCGCCCGTAATGTAAGAAGCGTCGTCCGACGCAAGGAAAAGCGCCGCCGTGGCCACCTCACGCACCTGGCCGATGCGGCCAAGCAGCGTTTTTTCGCCCTCCTCGGCGTCAAACTGCTCGAAAGTGATCCCAGCCTGCTGCATGTGCCGCTTAGAAGCTTCGGTGAGGATTGTCCCCGGGCATACGGCGTTTACTCGTATCTTGTATGGTCCGAGGTCCATCGCCATGCAGCGCGTCATCTGCAGAATCGCCGCTTTGGTGGCGCTGTAGGCGAAGAAATTGGCTTGCGCCACCCAGGCGGAAATTGACGAAAGGTTTACTATTGCTCCGCCGCCCTGCTTTTTCATGGCCTCCGTGGCATAGCGCGTGACCATCGCGGTACCAACGACGTTGACCCCAAGCGACCGCTGCCACTCTTCGACGCTTGCGTCAAACCCTTTCAGCACGAATACGGCGGCGTTATTCACCAGAACATCCACGCGGCCAAATGTTTTTACGGCTTCTTCGGTGATCTTCCTTGCGGCCTCTTCGCGTGAAATGTCCGCCTGAACGAAAAGCGCCTGGCCCCCGCGCGCGCGGATGCTGGCTTCCGCTTCCGCGCCTGTCTTGCCATCTATTTCGGCGAGCACAACCTTCGCTCCCTCTTCCGCAAAGAGTTCCGCTATACCGCGGCCAATGCCAGCGCCTGCGCCGGTTACAATTGCAACTTTATCAGCAAGCTTCATGATAGTCTCCTGCCTCTTTCTGCGATTTGCCCCACCGCGTCCTGCATCCCGTATTGCAGCGCGCCATGCGCCAAAAAAGCGACAAAAGACGCGACTTTTGAAACGAGCCTCAAATTATAAGCACGGTTCATAAATATGTAAACCGGCTTTTCGGCCAGCTTAACTTCTGGCTCGACCGTCAATCAGACGCTTCGCCGGCGTAGTGTGGACTGCGCGCCATGCAGCAACTGCATATCGGGACATTTCCCTTACTTCATCGTCCGCAAAGCCCTATAATGCCTCGAAGGTCAAGGATAGCGACGGCTATTAACGAAGGCCGCGCATTCCGGAGAGGGCATATGGCAAAATCATCTGATTTCGGTGAGATCAATCTCGACGTTCGCGGTAGCGGCGAGCGAAGCCGCGCCACGTCTGATGCGGAGACGCCCTTTCGCATCCTGATCCTGGGAGACTTTAGCGGCCGCGCCACTCGCAATAGCCTTGAAACGGGCGCAAAGCTCGCGAGCCGCCGGCCGAGGCTGGTGGACCGCGACAACTTCGATGAGGTGTTGGCGAAATCGGGCGCCGAGCTTACGCTGCCGCCCGGCATCTCGCCCGCGCCGCTGCGCTTTACCGAGCTTGACGATTTCCACCCTGACCGGCTCTTCCAGAGTGTCGCGCTCTTTCAAAGGCTCCGCGAGCTGCGCGCGAAACTCTCAAACCCTTCCACCTTTGCCGAGGCCGCAGCGGAATTGGGCCTCCGGCCTGGAAACGAACCGCGCGCTTTTGAGTCCGCGGCTGAGCGGCAAACTTCTCTCCCCGACGTTTCGCGGATGGCTTCAGGAAGCTTGCTTGATGACGCCATCGGCGCCACCGAAGGCCGGAGCGGCGGCGAAGCCCCGGCGCGAAAGGCGGACGATTTGGCCGCGTTCATCCGCCGCTCCGTCGCGCCGCACCTGGTTGCGAAAGCTGACCCGCGGCAAGCTGAGTTGCTGAGCGTGATCGATCAGGCAACAAGCGCACAAATGCGCGCTCTTCTGCGCCTTCCCGGATTTCAGGCTTTGGAGGCCGCGTGGCGCGCCGTCTTCTTCCTGGTGCGCCGCATCGAGACGGATGCTTCGCTCGAGGTCTTCCTTCTGGATGTTTCGAAAGAGGAACTGGCGGCGGACCTCGCTTCCACTGACGACTTCCGCCAGACGGCGATGTACAAGACGCTGGTTGAACAAACGGCGCGGACGCCCGGCGCTAAGCCTTGGGCGGCGCTGGCGGGAAACTATACGTTTGGGAAAGGTGATCTCACGCTTCTCACTGGTCTCACTCAACTCGCGGCGGCGGCGGGCGCCCCGTTCATTGCGGGCGCAAGCCTCAACCTTCTCGGCTGCGAATCTGCGAAAGATTTAACCGAGCCGCGAACGTGGAAAGACGTGGCCGGAACAAGCGAAGGGAAAATGTGGAGCGCGCTGCGGAGTCTTGCCGAGGCTTCCTACCTGGGCCTTGCGCTGCCGCGCTTTCTCCTGCGGCTTCCCTACGGTAAGGAAACCGACGCGGCCGCCCAATTCGATTTCGAGGAGATGGCGGATTTCAAGCAGGCGCTGGGCGGCGCGGAGCGCGAGGATTATCTTTGGGGCAACCCGGCGTTCCTGTGCGTCTGCCTGCTGGCCGAATCTTTCGCCCAAAGCCAATGGTCGATGCGGCTCGAAGACGAGCTTGAGGTCGACGGGCTGCCGCTGCATGTTTACCAGGAAAATGGCGAGTCCACGGCGAAACCGTGCGCGGAAACGTTGATGACGGAAGATGCCGCCATGCGCATCCTCGAAGCGGGGCTGATGCCCGTCGCCTCCCTCAAGAATACAGACGCGGTGCGGCTGGTGAGATTTCAATCGGTTGCGAGCCCGCTGAAAGCTCTCTCCGGGCGGTGGGGTTAGCCTCGATCCCGTCGCCCCCACACGGCTTGTTTTATTAGACTGTTTTAATCTTCCTTTGTTTTCAATCATCAATGGGCTTCGTTCCGTAAATTTGGGTTGCCGCCGCGCTATGGGGCGGTGTTTCCTTAATTTCAGGGGTGGTGTTTCATCTCCGCCAATAGAACCCCCACCCGGCTCGCGGAGTTTAGCCGGAGCCCGTCAGCTTCGCTCAGGGTAAACTCCGCCGGGCAGGTGAGGGGTCCGTCCGTGCGGTGGGAATGAAGTCCAGCCCCCCTATCGAGTGCCTCAATTATTAGAAACGTTGATTCTAAAGACTCGCTAGGCTTCGTTCCGTAAGTTTTGTGTGTTTCTCCCATTCTCTCTCGGCCGTTTTCTAATCTTTGGGAGCCGCCGTTCTGTAGAGCAAGGTTCGTCTTTATAACCCGGCAGCTTAGGCCGCAACCCAATTTATTGTCATCCTGAGCGTAGCGAAGGACCTGCTTTTCCAGGTCACCAGCCGATGCTTCGCTTCGCTCAACATGACATCTGCTTTGGCTGCGGCTCTG
>JBOGJY010000391.1:0-3225 GCA_050745325.1 Terriglobia bacterium | reverse complement strand
GGGTCTTCGATCCTTTTCGCGGAGTTGGCGCGTATGCTCGCCCGGTGGTGAATCGAGGCGTCGCCTACTGGGAGGGAACTTCCCGTGTTACGTGCAGTGGCGCGGGGCACGGGGAAGACAGCCGTATTTTCTACGTCGCACCTCACGCGCGTCTTTTCGCCCTGGATGCCGCGACGGGCGTCCCGTGCAAAAGCTTTGGCAGCGGGGGGGCCATTGATCTTCGAGTTGGCGTAGCCGCGGAATGGCCCAAGTCGCAGTACGAAGTAACCTCGCCGCCCGCCATTTTCGGGAGCCTCGTCATTACAGGATCAGAGGTTCAGGAATATCCCTCCAAGGGACCGAGCGGGGCAGTTCGGGCTTTCGATGTGCGCACGGGGAAACTGATGTGGACGTTTGATACGGTGCCGAAGCCGGGCGAAGCTGGGCATGAGACCTGGGAGGGCGATTCCTGGAAAGACCGCTCAGGCGTGAATGCTTGGGGGCCGTTGAGCATCGATGCCGAACACGGGCTGCTCTTTATGGGCATAGGCGCGCCATCATATGACTTTTATGGTGCTGACCGGAAAGGTAAAGATCTTTTTAGCGATTCGCTTGTGGCGCTCTATGCTGCGACCGGGAAGCTTGCCTGGTATTACCAGACTGTCCATCATGATCTGTGGGATATCGATTTGCCCTCACAGCCAGCTTTGGTGACTTTGCGCCATAGGGGGCAGGAAATCCCCGCCGTGGTGGTCTTGAGCAAAACCGGATTCGTTTTCGTATTCAACCGCCTGACGGGTAAGCCCCTGTTCCCGATTGAGGAGCGCCCGGTTCCGCAAAGCCATCTGCCCGGTGAGGCGACTTGGCCCACTCAGCCGTTTCCGCCAAAGTCGTTGCGCCTAAGCCGAACCTCGGTGACGCGTGAGGATATTACAACCATCACGCCGGAATCGCGGAAATACTGCCTGGAAACCTTCGGTTCGATCCTGCCAGGGCGGGTTTTTAACCCCTGGGGCCTGAAGCTGTCTTTGGAAATGCCCGGCACACTAGGCGGATCCAACTGGTGGGGAGCCTCGTTCGACCCATCTACCGGATATCTTTTTGCCAACGTTAACGAATTAGGGGCGGTGGGCAAAATGAGCCGGCAGCCAGCAGGCTATCCTGAAGCCTATGAGCGGGGCAGCCAGTGGGGCGCCTACGCTCGCTTCTGGGACGATCACGCGAATCCCTGCCAGCAGCCGCCGTGGGGCACGCTAAACGCTGTGAACTTGAATACCGGGGAGGTAGCGTGGAAAGTTCCGCTCGGAGTTGTCAACACACTGGAATCGAAAGGGATTCCCAAGACGGGCGTCTACAACCTCGGAGGGTCCGTGGCAACTGCCGGGGGGCTTGTCTTCATAGGCGCCACCGCCGATTATCGCTTCCGGGCGTTCGACGCGAGCACTGGGAAGCAGCTTTGGGTTACGAGGCTCGAAGCTAACGGGAATGCTACACCGATGACGTACCTGGGAGAAAAAACCAGAAAGCAGTTCGTGGTGATCGCCGTAGGACCTGGATATCTCAGTGACAACACGCTCACGCCAAGCGCCCTGGCGGCATATACCCTATTTCCCAAGGGGCAGCCTAGCGTCGCCCAGCTAAGATTGGATAAAGAAATACAGGGAAACCAGGCAGTCCTGGCTGGGCCTGGGAGTGAGCCGCCGACAATCGCTTCCCCTCTGCCCGCTGCGAATCAGCCTATCCCATTCAGTCACAAACTACACTTGGGCGTCGGATTGAAGTGCGACAATTGCCACGTATTGTCGAAAGACGGAAAGCAGATGCAAATCGCCAACATAGCAGAATGTATGGTTTGCCACCAAGCGATTAGTGTGGCAAGCCCAGCCATCCAGAAACTGGCTCAAGCGCAAAAAGAAAACAAGAAAATCTCCTGGGTTCGCGTGTATCAGCTACCCGATTTCGTTTTCTTCAGCCACCGGACACACCTCGATGCGAAGATAGATTGCGCAGTGTGTCATGGCGCCGTACAGGAGCAAGTCGCCCTCCGGCCGGAGAAAGATATTTCGATGGTTTCCTGTCTGAATTGCCACAAGCTCTACCACGCGCCGGTTACCTGCAGTACGTGTCACGATATCGGGTATTAAACAAGATACTCTCGATCGAAGAACAGCCCTTAAGAGCATGGTTGCAGGCTGGTTAACAGCGGAGGCGCGGCGGGTTTCGGAAGGGGATCGATCCCTGGCTGCCAGTGTGGCTCTTCTTGGCCCACCGGCAGCAACTCGGGGGTCAGAGCGGGAACGCCCACAGATTCAAGTCTGGCTAGAACACGGTAAATCTGCAGATCCGCGTGTGGCTTTTCCGTAATTCGTAGACCGCCATTATTGATAACACAAGGGATCCACGTTGCCTTAAAGTGTAGACTCGGCCTGTTTGGCCAGAAATTTTGCCTTAATGAGTAGACTTTTTTCTCTCCGTTTTCCGCAGCCCTTCGCCGAAACTCACCCTTGAGAACGGCGTCCATTCAAATTGCTTGATCCTCTCACCCCCAAAGACCACACACCATCTGCCTGAGGTTGAATCATTTACAGCCACAGGGATCGGAATCCCGGCCGGCACGATCGGTGCTCTACCTGCTCGGTCGCCTGCTCTATCTCTCAGAGCACGATTTCGGGTCGAGCTAAAGCACACATTCCGTGATGCTTCTCAGGTCGCGAGTCTACTCAATTAAACAAAAATCTACCGATTAAAGTTGAATTTTCCCTCTCAGAACGGCGTTCAGTCTACCTTTTACGGCAAATAAGCGGCCAGAACCGGTCTGCAGTCTATGAATTAAGGAAAAGCGACACCATCACCAGCACAGCCAATCCACGCTGCCGTGAATTGGCTGTGGGTATTCGTGTAGTGTCGGCGGCTCACGCGCGCGGGGCGGCTAGCCTGGAACACGCAATTTTACTGGGGTTTTGTGAATAGCAAAGAAAGGTGGGAAACCGTGTCTGGCGGCGATTTAACTTTGCTCACTTACTCTTGAACACGTAACGGAGGTTTTCGGTTGGATGTGGTTAATACGCGATATAGCGGTCTTTGCTTCCCTTGCCCTGGTCGATGAAAATCCTCGATCTGTCCAGGTCGAGATCGCTGACCTGAATGCGCACCAACTCGCTCACCCGGACAGCCGTGTAGAAGAGAAGTTTCAGCATGATTTCATGCTGGACGTTGCCGCATTCTTCGATGACCTGAAAGAATCGC
>JBOGJY010000390.1:0-3637 GCA_050745325.1 Terriglobia bacterium | reverse complement strand
GGTCTTTCCTATTCAAAAACCGGCGGCCAGAGGCCGCCGCTACAGCGTTGGGTGTCACTATAATATGAAAACCTCAATAAACCACAGTTGCCACACAGACTCTCCAGCCCGGAGGTCTCCATGCTTGTGATTATCAGTGATCTTCATCTCACTGACGGCAGCTCTGAAACCATTCACCAAGGCACATTGCGCGTTTTCCGGGAGCGGCTTCGCAGCCTGGCTTACGCCGCCTCCTGGCGCGCCGGTGGAACCTACAAACCCATAACCGATCTTACCGTCCTCTTGCTGGGCGACATTGTTGACGTTCTCCGTTCTTCCCAGTGGCTGCGGACGGAAGGCGGAGCAGAAGATACACTCAGGCCGTGGAGTGCCGCCCGCCAGCCTGATTTTATAAAGAAAATTGACGCCATCACGGACGCCACCATCGCAAAGAACGCGATTTTCTTTGCCATGATGCGCGAACTCCACGGAACTTCGATCGCGACCGTGCCTCCGGCGGCGAACGGCGGCCGGCCCGCGATTGCGGACGGCGAAGGGCGGGGAGTTGAGCGCGTTCCCGTCAACACGCACCTCCACTACATGACGGGTAATCACGATTGGTACTTTCACCTGCCGCACGCCGCCTATCATCCGGTCCGGGCCAAGCTCGTCATGGCAATGGGCCTGGAAAATGATCCGAATCAACCTTTCCCGCACGATCCCGATGAGCCCGCCGCGGCGGACATCCGGCGGGTTCTCGACGAACACCGCGTCTTCGCCCGGCATGGCGACATCTACGACTCGTTCAATTACGAAGGCGCCCGCGACGCTTCATCTCTCGGCGACGCTATCGTGGTCGATCTGGTTACCCGGTTCGCTATCGAGGTGAGAACTAAGATGGGGGACTCGCTTCCGCCGGAATGCCTTGCGGGACTCAACGAAATTGATAACGTCCGCCCTCTGATGATGGTCCCAGTGTGGGTTGGAGGCTTGCTGCGCCGGACCTGCCCTGACCCGCGATTACACCGCCAGGTTGAGGAAGTCTGGAACGGCCTGGTTGACAATTTCATCCGCATCCCTTTTGTCCGTGACCATCTTAGGGCGCGGCGATCCTTTCTCAGCTCGGAGAAATTGAAGCTTGGCCTGATGCTCTCAAAGCGTCTCCTGCGGCCCGAAGGCAGCCGCCTTCTGTGTTACCTGCAGGGGAAGGTAGCTCCCCCTGCCAAATCGTATTATCCTTACGCCCTTCGGGAACAAGCGTTTAAGCGCCGTCAAGCGCGCTTTTTCGTTTACGGCCACACGCACCGCCATGAAATGGCGCCGCTCGACTCCGGTTACTCACAGGACGGTTTGGCCAATTCAATCTACCTGAATTCAGGAACTTGGAGACCCGTGCACGAGCTCACCCGGTTCCGGCCGGGGCGCGAGATGTTCGTGGGTTATAACACGATGACCTATCTCGCTTTCTTCAAAGACGATGAAAGGTCCGGACGGACGTTTGAATCGTGGTCTGGCAGCCTGGCGCAAGCCAATCATCCAGCATGATCCGGCATATCGAAGAATGCCGTCTCCTTCAGCTATGCCGAGCCGCCCTACAGCCAGGTGGGTGGTGAAGCGCGGCAGCCTCAGTGACTTTTCTCAACCGCAGAAATCAGCAGGTCGGCTTTCTGGGCAAGATTGAATGACTGTTGCAGGTCTTTGTCCTGCATGGCTTGATCGGCCTGGGAGAGGAGCAATTGGGCGTCCTGAAGCGCCTTACGATCCTCAGTGGAAAGGGCCATGCCGCTAAGGTGCGCAATCTGCTGGCGAACGGCGCCCCGTAGGTCGCCGATCTGCTTTTCGAGCTCAATCTGCTGCTCGGGACTACGCGCGGGCTGGAGCTGCGGAGCGGCAGTGGCAGCAGAGGGCGCGGCCGTTTCAGTGGCAGCGCTGGGTCCATTGGTTTCGGCTTGGACGGGCCGGCGCCGCTCTGGCGCCTTGGGCTCTGGAGAAGACGCCTCCGATTCATCGGGCTTAGGAGTGTGCTCAACAGCGGCAGGAGGCGCGGGTCGCGGGATGACCAACACATCAGGCTGCTGCGGCAAGCTGGGCTTCGAAGCGGCCGGCGGCGCTGGGACATAGACCAAACGCCGAGCGGTTTGCCGTCTCAGGCAGCCCGGCAGAAATAATAGCGCGCTTAAAAGAAGGATGATCGCGATTTTCAACTCGTTGCCTATTCTAACATCAACTGACGCACTTGCTCACTCCGGCTCACCCCATTTAACGGCAACTGCTGTCATGCGGCAGCGCCTCAACTGCGATGACAGCAGAACAGAGGCGATGATGCAACCTGAAAACGCAATCGCCACCAGAGTCAGGCGCGAAAACAAAAGGGTATCATGGCGCCGAAGGCGGGGTGGGGGCCCATTGATCTCGGGGCTTCCGCCCTGGGCTACCTTCTTCCACCCCTGACAGGGCTGTTGACAACTGCTGTTTTTGCTCTGTAGCGGTGGCCTCTGGCCGCCGGTTTTTAAATGGTAAAGACCGGCGGCCTCTGGCCGCCGCTACAACTGCATTTGCTACGGGCAAGAGGCCAAGTTATAGTTATCTATCGCGCCGGGGGTCGGGGGCAACCCGCTTCAAGGCGGGCGAATCGTAGAGACGGGCCCCACGATATGACATTCGGAGATGAGATGAAACGGCGAAGCGGATTCTATCAAGTTCTAATTCCTGTGATTTTGGCGCTGATGGTGGGCGCTTGCAGCAAGATGTCGAGCTCTCCGGATGATTCCGAAATCGTTTCCGCCATTGAGGCTAAACTCTATCAAAGCCCTGACCTGAAAGGTCTTTCCGTCAACGTCTCTTCCAACCACGGTGTGGTCACGCTCACGGGCGCGGTGAACGCGCCGCTGGAGAAACTGGCGGTTGAAGGCGTTGCCATGAAAACGACAGGAGTGAAGCAAGTGGCCGATCAGCTTCAGGTGACTGAAGCCCAGGCTCAAACTTCCGCTGCCGCTGTTCCCCCGGCGGCCCCGGCCGAAGAGGCAAAGCCACAAGCGCATCCCCGGCGCCGGGCGAAGAGGCGGCAAATTGCGGAGAATAGGGAGCCGCAGGCCCAATCCGAGAATGATGCCAGCAACCCGGCCGAGCCTGCTCAGCCTGCTCCAATGGCGCAGCCCACTCCTCCTGCGGAGAGCGCGCCCACCCCGCCGCCTCCACCACCTCCGGTCCAGGTCACGATCCCTTCGGGAACCACGATTTCCGTGCGCCTGATCGATTCAATTTCTTCAGCTACAGCGCAGCCGGGCCAAGTTTACGCCGCAAGCCTGCTTGCGCCGGTAGTGGCCAATGACCGCGTCATGATCCCGAAAGGCGCAGACGCCAAGGTTCGCGTAACCGATGTGAAGAGCGCAGGACACTACAAAGGGCAATCGGAACTGCAATTAGAACTGGTCAGCCTGTCCTACAACGGCGCGGATTACCCGCTCCAGACCGGCTATTATACGAAGGAGGGGGCGTCACGCGGCAAGAACACCGCCGAGAAGGTTGGCGGCGGGGCGGCGCTCGGCGCGCTCCTCGGCGCCGTGATTGGTCACGGCAAGGGCGCGGGTATTGGCGCGGCCATTGGCGGGGCCGCAGGTACCGTCGATCAGACGGCCACGCGCGGCCAGCAGGTGAC
>JBOGJY010000389.1:0-3113 GCA_050745325.1 Terriglobia bacterium | reverse complement strand
GCTCCGCTCAACAGCACTAGGAGTATCGGGCGTATATTTCCGACGATCGCTTCGGACAAAGGCATCACGCTCGCGCCCTGGCCGCGATTGGAATCGGGATACTGCTTTTCGAGTTGCGCCGCAATCGACGTCATGTTGGCTAATGCCGTCTGGATAGAGACGCCATCCTTCAGCCGCCCTATCCCAACAAGACTGTGACAGCTTCGCCTGAGATCACAGGGCCCTGAAGGATGAAGCGTGGTCCAGAACTCCGCCCGCCCTCGAGGAGCGAATTGAAAACTCCGAGGCAGCACTCCGATAATGGTGTACGAAATGCCGCTGAGTGTAACCGGCTGGCCGATTACATTCTTTCTTCCGCTGAACCACCTCTGCCAGGCCGCGTAGCTCAGCATGACGGTGTGAGGCGCGCCCGGCAAATCCTCGCCAGAATAGAAATCGCGTCCAAGCACCGGAGTAATACCAAGCGTCCGAAAGAAGCCATCGCTCACACGAGCGGCAGGAATAGGTAGTGTACCGGCGGGGATTTTCAGGAGATAACCGGCTCCAGCCCATACATCCATAGAACTGAAAACTTTGTTGAGCCTCTTCCAGTCGAGATAGTCAGGATACGAAAGGGGGGAGCGCGGAAAGAGCGCGACGCTTTCGGCCACGTTAACCAGCCGGGTGGGATTCCGGTAGGGCAGCGGCTTGATCAGCGCCGCATCCACAAAGGCGAAGAGGGCCACACTGGCGCCCATGCCAAGCGCCAGCATGAGGATAGCCGTACACGTGAATCCCGGATTTTTCCGCAATTGCCGGATGGCAAAGCGCGCATCCCGCAGCAGGTTTTCGAGGAACGGGACGGACCCTTGGTCGCGGTAAGCCTCTTTCGTAGGCTCTACACCGCCTAACTTTAGAACCGCGTCCCGCCGCGCTTGTTCTGGGGTCATGCCGGAGCGGAGATTGTCCTCGATGTGCATCTGAAGATGGCTTTCGATCTCGTCGGCAAGGTCGCGGTCCCGCCGTTGATTGGGAAGCATGCCGGCCATTCTCAATATCCACGCGCGTAGCCGCTTCATACCGGGTCCTCCGAGGGAGAGAGAAACCGCGCCAGGATCGCGGTCGCCTTCTCCCAATCTCGCGCTTCTCTCTGGAGTTGCTTCCGGCCCGCGCGCGTGAGCCGGTAGAACTTGGCCTTGCGGTTGTTCTCCGATACTCCCCATTCGGACGCGATGGACCCCTCCTGCTCCAATCTCAGCAGCGCCGGATATAGGGTCCCATAATTCAGCGACAGCAGATTTCCGCTCGTCCGCTCAATGCGCCGGGCAATCCCGTATCCGTGCAGCGGCCCCATCGTCTCAATGGTCTTCAACACCATCAAGGCAAGGGTCCCTTGCCATACATCCGCTTTGTCGCCCATACGCCTCCTATTGTGTGGCCATATGAATATTCCCATGCTTTCTATGGGAATGCAATAGGTCATATTCGTAAGTAGTGTCTGAGTTTGACGTAGAGGCAGCTTTATGCCGACTCAATATGGCGGGGTAAACCCGCCGCTACACCCGAAACTGCGGCGTTACCTATGCGTAGCCCGGCCAGGCTATTTTCCGCAGGATTGCCAGGGCGGGAGGGTCTGTAGGACAACTGCCTTTTCTGGGTTGTAGCGGCGCCCGGAGCCTGCCCTGACGCAGGAAGGGAGCGCCGAATCATTTGAAAA
The DNA here is from genome assembly GCA_050745325.1 of Terriglobia bacterium. Lineage (GTDB taxonomy): Bacteria > Acidobacteriota > Terriglobia > UBA7540 > UBA7540 > RH2-MAG17b. The sequence continues at coordinate 1,417 of JBOGJY010000389.1, read as the reverse complement.
GTAAAGACCGGCGGCCAGAGGCCGCCGCTACAACCGCACTTGTCACACAGACTCGAGAGGAGTGGGGCGCCAAAAGGATGCGAAAAGGGCCAAAAGAGTCAGTACGGGCAGGTTAGGATAGGGTTTTCTTACTTAGGGCGGCCGCGTTCCAAAGAATACAAAAAAATGGGGGACCGCCTACTCAGCGCCACGGGCTGGTCAATGCAGAGCCGGCCTTCGCGCAGAGCAAGCGGTTTCCCCCGCAACTGGTTATGCTACGTACTTGTGCCGGATGAAGAATCCGATCGCAAGCAGGCCGCTTCCCAAGAGCAGGAGAGAAGCTGGCTCCGGGGTTGTGGATGGTGATGAGGTGGTGGTGTCGTCAATCTCAGTCCCGGCTCCCACCAAACCACTGCCGCCCCCGCTGAAGGTTGCAGGGCTGGTGTAAGCCAAGTCTGAAGTTTGATTTCCAATGATCGTTAACGGCGTGCTGGCGGACAAACCCAACAGCGCATAGACGGAGGGATTGAACGTTCCTTCCAAGCTGATACTGTCGAATTCGAGTCCTGTAGCGCCGTTCACTCCGGTTTCCACGCTGGCTGCCGCCATGCCAGAGAAGTCTCCTTTGAAGCAGGTTCCACCGCAGCCGGTGATGTTGATTGAGCCGCCGGGACCCCAGATGAACGGGCTTGTGGCTGTCCCTGAACCGGAAACCGCAGCTCCGCTGGTGAACATAAACGAGGAACCCGGTAACGGTATGGCCGTTTTCCCTGTCTGCTGAACGGTGACTGAACTGGCGGTTGCGGAGAGGGTGCTTCCGGCGCCTCCAGCCCACGACCACGTGTTGGATGAATTGACCCCGTCAAACGTGACGGTGATTGAATCGGCCGCGACGGCCACTGGAATAAGAAGTAAACAGATGAAGGTTATAAATGCTGCTTTATGTTTTAACATTCGCGTTTTCCTCTTCTTAATACAGATAGCCCGCAAATGAGAGTCACACACCCGGCGCATGCGCTGTGCCGCTTGCCCGGCTCCATTCCGTTCGGGCTTGGCGTAAGTTCCGTGGCTGGCCTCCGTGAGAGGTAGAAGGCGGGAAGCCGGCCCCATCTCCCTATACGCCTATTAGATTTACTCATATTCCGGGTAAAGAGGACTATCGGGTGAAAACCTGCGCTGCCATAAAATAATTGCTGGTAACTAATCAGTTATTGCGCGTATGGTTGGCTTTGCGAGGGGCCAGGCGTCCGCGGCGAAAAACCGTCCCATTTATCTCGTTTGTCTCAAAAATCTCAAAGTCCTGTGATAGGCTTTGATTGCAGCGGTTTTTCTAATTTTAGATTTCTGATTTGCGATTTGGGCGAGAGCCGCTGCGGTTGTAGCGGCGGCCTCTGGCCGCCGGTCTTTATTTTTCAAGTGATTCGGCGCTCCCTTCCTG
>JBOGJY010000388.1:0-2729 GCA_050745325.1 Terriglobia bacterium | reverse complement strand
AGGCTGTTTTCGTTCACCACTTGCGCGCGAAGCAAACCACCTCTATGCTTTTCCTATGAAATTCCCCTCTCGCAAGCCGGCGCTCTCGGCGGGGCTTGTGTGCGCGCTCGCGGCAATACTGATTGCGCTGGCTGTGCTTCAGGTGCACTGGACCGGGCAGGTGAGCCAGGCGGACGCCGAGCGGATGCAGACCAATCTCCATACGGCTGTGATGCGATTTCGCCGCGACTTCTACCTTCAACTGCTGCGCATCTGCTGGGCCTTTCAATCGCCGACGGAGGGATTTACACAAACAACCCTCAAATTCTACGCGGACCGCTACGACGACTGGATGAGCGCTTCGGCTCGTCCCGATATGATTGCGGCGCTATTCGTATGGGACCGTAAGAGCAACCAGTTATTACAACTGAGTCCCGCCGAGGGGCGCTTCAAACCCGCTGCGTGGCCGCCCGAATTGGGTAAGTTGCGCCACAATCTGGAACAGCAACCCCCCGCTCTCGCGGAAGTATCCTCAGATGTGATCGGCCAAAGCTGGGCGCTCGACGAGGAATCGCAGGCGCTTTTCCATCCCTTTTCCGAGACAAACGGTTTGCAATCTGGCGCAATCGCTCCGCCTTTGGCAGGCGGACTCATCGTAGAGCTCGACATGCGGTTTATTTGGCGCACGCTGCTGCCCGAGCTTAATGCGCGCTATTTTCGCGGCCCTGGTGGACCTGAATATCGTGTTTCGATCATCAGCGGAGACCATCCCGAAAAAACTTTTTACGAATCTGCCCCCGCCCCTTCAAGCAAGCCCGATCCCACCGGGGACGTGGCTGAGAATTTCATTGGTGGGACCGGAAGAGACTTTGCCGCGCGGCCAGCCGTGCAGGAATTGGCGGCAGAGAAGACCACTACCAACTCGAAAGACAATGTGGAAAGCAGCGTCGCCCGCGGTCCGGCGCCGCAGTCCGGGCGAAGGTATCTGCCCCTGATTTCAATTATTGATGGCGGCGCCTGGCGGCTGGTGGTGCGGCACCGCTCAGGGTCTGTGGAAGCCGCTGTCGAAAGCCTCCGCCACAGAAATCTTACTGTAAGTTTCAGCGTATTGTTATTGCTCGCGGCCAGCATGGCTTTGATAGTGGTTTCCGCGCAGCGCGCCCACCGCCTTGCAACGCTGCAGATGGATTTTGTGGCCGGGGTTTCACACGAGTTGAGAACTCCCCTCGCCGTAATTTGTTCCGCCGCAGAAAATCTGGCGGACGGAGTGGTGGGCGTACCGGAACAGGTGAAAAACTACGGCGCTCTCATACGCGATGAAGGCCGCCGGTTATCTGAAATGGTAGGGCAGGTTCTGGTCTTTGCCGCAGGCCAAGCGAACCGGCGGGTGTACCATCAAATTTCTTTGGACATGGCCGAGGTGGTCGAATCGACGCTCGCAAGTATCCAGCCTACACTCGATTCTGGACAAATTACGGTCGAAAAGCATTTACAGCGCGGCATTCTTCCCGTCATGGGGGATCCTTCCGCTTTGGGACGCTGCCTTCAAAATCTGATCTCGAATGCCGTCAAATACGGAGGGGAGAGCCGTTGGGTCGGCGTGAGGGCGGAAACGGCGCACGCCAAGCGCGGGGACGAAGTTTCGGTTATCGTGGAAGATCATGGTCTTGGAATCGACCCCGAAGACTTGCCCCACATCTTCGAGCCTTTCTATCGCGGCAAAAATGGCGGGACCGGTCACGTTCATGGCACCGGCCTCGGATTAAGCCTTGCTAAGGACATCGCAGAAGCCATGGGAGGACGGCTCAGCGTCAAGAGCGCGCCGGGCAAAGGAAGCCGGTTTACCTTGCATCTCCCAGCCCTTGCGATTCGAAAGCGCGAAACGCCACAGGTGGTTTCATAAACTTTACTTTGTGGCGGCGCGCTGCGCTTCAAGTTGATAAATTCAACGCCTGTCATCCATACAATGAGCAAAAAGATTCTACTTGTGGAAGACGAGCCGGGACTCGTCCTCACGCTTTGTGATCGCCTTTGCAAAGAAGGCTATACAGTGGACCATGCAAAGGACGGAGCGCGAGGCCTGGAAATGGCTTTGGAAGGCTCCTTCGATCTCATCGTCCTTGACGTGATGTTGCCGCGTAAAACCGGCCTTGACGTTTGCCGCGATCTCCGCCAGCAAGGCGCAGGGACACCCATTTTGATGCTTACCGCGCGCGCTCAGGTGGTGGACAAGGTGCTGGGGCTGAAACTCGGCGCTGATGATTACCTAGCAAAACCTTTTGACATGCTGGAGCTGCTGGCGCGGATCGAGGCTCTTCTCCGGCGCCCGGCGGCGTCCCTGGCGGACAGTCCGACGTACCAGGCCGGGGCCCTTCGTGTGGATTTCCGTGCTACTACGGTCTGGCGCGGCGGTGAGAAGCTGACCCTTTCCGCAAGAGAGTTTCAACTGCTGCATTACTTCATCGAGCATCGCGGTAAAACGGTGTCTCGCGAAGAATTGCTGAAGGAAGTCTGGGGTTACGATGCGACTCCCAATACTCGAACCGTGGATGTTCACGTAGCGTGGTTGCGCCAAAAAATCGAGGACGACCCGAAGCGCCCCCAGCTAATCCAAACGGTTCAGGGTTTTGGATATAGGTTCACCGATTAGTCCTGACCTGCCTTTCAGCCCCATATTGAATTACATCCTGTAGTGACAACGTTCGCTGTCGCGGCGCTCTCTGAGCGCCGGAATTCCGGCGGCCAGAGGC
>JBOGJY010000387.1:0-2742 GCA_050745325.1 Terriglobia bacterium | reverse complement strand
CACTTCGGGTGAGCGGATCGAGAGCGCCAAAGGGCTCGTCCATCAGGAGAATAGGCGGATCGCCCGCAAGCGCGCGCGCCACTCCTACGCGTTGCCGCTGGCCACCAGAGAGCTGGTGCGGGTAGCGCCCGAGAAACTGGCCCGGATCTAAACCGACGAGGTTGAGCGCCTCCTCGACGCGCGCTTTCACGCGCTGTTCCGGCCACCGTTCCAGGCGCGGGATCAGCGCGACGTTGCGCTCGACCGTGAAGTGGGGAAACAAGCCGGCTTCTTGAATCACGTAGCCGATGTGGCGGCGCAGTTGAATTGCGTCCCACGCAACCGTGGTACGGCCTTCCACGAGCACTTCGCCCCGGCCCGGCAGCAAGAGTCCGTTAATCAGCTTGAGGATGGTGGTTTTGCCGGAACCGCTGCGGCCGAGCAGCGCCAGGGTCTCGCCGCGCCGGATTTCCAGATCGAGGTTGGAAATTAATTCGCGCCCGTTGGCGCAAAAGTGGACGTTGCGGAATTCTATTGCGGATTCAGGCGGAACGGGATGGCTCATCGGAATTCTATGCGACGAGCGAGCCAATGTGGCGCTGGCCTCTAAGAAGCGCGCAGGGGGGGCTTTGTGCTTTTCCGGTCCCCGGCTGGTCAACGGATCGAAAAACCGCAGACCTGAAATACGCAGGTCTGCGCCGCCACTCGTCGGCGGAAGAGCTCACTTTGCTATCAAGAGGCTTTCGGCGAAGGGCCACTCCCGGTCAACGAACTGTTCCGCACAGCGGAAGCCGGTCTCCTCGGATATGCTCTGCGCTTCTTCCAACGAATACTTATGGCTAGTCTCGGTTAAGATCGTCTCGTCCTCATCGAACGTAACAGAAAAATGGAGTTTGCGCACGGCAACGGTCTGCCGGCGCCTGGATCGTAGGTGCATTTCGACGCTGTGCGTCCTGCCGTTGAACTTTACTGTGTGCTCGAAATCTTCAAGCTTGAAATCAGCGTCAAGCTCGCGATTGATGCGCGCAAGCAAGTTCAGATTGAAGGCGCGAGTGACGCCCGCAGCATCGTCATAAGCCGCGAGCAACTGCGGGACTGGCTTCTCGAGGTCCGTTCCGAGGAGCAGAGTGTCCCCGGTCATCAGTAGTCCGCGGACCTGTGTCAGGAAATTGATAGCTTCAGAATGCTCCAGATTCCCAACACTGCTTCCAAGGAATAACACCAGCAACTGCTGGTTGCGCTGGCGTCCGCCTGCTACCGCCGAGAGGCCGTCCAAGTATTCACGCTCCAGGCCGATGACCGTAACTGAATCGATGTCACTCAATTCCCGCTGGCACACGGCCAGGGCAGCGGGAGAGATTTCGATGGGATAGTAGAAGGTTGCTTGCCGGGGAGAGAGTGATTCAAGGATCCACCGCGTTTTCCTGCCGCTCCCGCTCCCCAGCTCCGCCACAACTACAGGTAGCCCAAGGCGCCCTACGATCTGGTTCGAGTGTTTTCGCAGGAGCCGTTCGTCGGCGCGCGTCAGGCCGTATTCGGGAAGAACGCTGATCGCTTCAAAAAGGGCTGACCCCACGTCATCGTAAAAGTATTTTGGAGGCAGTGTTTTTTGCCCGGCGCGCGCCAAACCGGCGCGCACGTCAAGGGCGAATTCGGATACGGCTTGGACAGTAGCACGGGCTGTTGGCACTGGATCCTCCCGCAATAGGTTCAGTCGTTCACACAGCGAAATGCAGCGTAGATGTATTGGTAATGCGGTTGGAACCAGTTGCGGAAAGACCGCCGCAACATGCACGCGGCCGTGCGAGCAGAGCCGCCTTTCAAAAGGTAGTGCTGCCCATCGAAAAAATTCGCCGAATAGCCAGGGTAAAAGGGGAACGGCTGGAAACCCGGAAAAGGCTCAAATACGCTGGAAGTCCACTCCCAGCCATTTCCGAGCATATCGTGGACGCCAAAAGCGCTTTGGCCGTGGGGATAAGCGTTGACTGGAACGGGATCCCAGCGCCGGAAGTCGAAGTTTCCATTGTCGCTGGAAGCAGAGATAGGGTCGCCCCACGGGTACGATCGCTCCAACCCGTCCGGGGCGCCGAAGGCGGCGCGATGCCACTGCGCCTCGGTGGGCAACCTCTTTCCCGCCCAGCGCGCGTACGCGCTTGCTTCTGCGTAACTGACGTATACGGGCCAATCGAGCGGCAGCGGAAGCTCATCAAACATCGTCCGGTAGCGCCAGACCTCGCCCGTCCGCCGCCAAAATACGGGGTGAGTGACGTTGTCTTTTGTGATCCAATTCCAGGCTTCCGGGGTCCAGAATGCCGGGTTTGTGTATCCCCCTTCTGACATGAACTGAAGGAATTGGCCGTTTGTCACCTTGTAAGTATCCATCTCAAACGCCGCAACGTCGACCAGGCATGAATCGTATTCATTATCCCAGCCGAAGGACTTGCTCGAGCGGGAAAGTCCAAGTGTTGCTCGGCCCTCGGGAATCTCGACCATGCGGGGTTCAACGGCAGAAGTGGCTGCCGCGTTGCCTCGGCCTTGCGCAACCTTCTGTCCGGGCGGCAATTGATGCCACATATATGCCAGCGTTTCCGCGTGCATCAGCCGGTGTTCGATGGCGACGTTCAACAGCGTGGTAATTGGGAACTCGGTCTGATGGCCGTTCGCACCGCCACCTGGCGCTCGCAGGGCTTCGAGTTTCCCGTCAAGCGATCCACGAATCCGCCTGTTGTATCGAGCCACTTCCGCAGCGGACGGCCAATCGCC
>JBOGJY010000386.1:0-5413 GCA_050745325.1 Terriglobia bacterium | reverse complement strand
GGTATTGCGACTGAGCGTCGGTCATGTTTTGTTGAGAGGCGATTTGTTCCTTAAACAGCGCCTGTTCACGCTTTAAGTTGATGGCTGCGTTATTATAGTTCGCCTGCGCCTGGGCCATCGTGGCTTTTGACGCTGCAATCTCCTGCGGCCGCGATCCGACTTCCATTTCATTCAGCTTGGCCTGGGCGGCGGCCAGGTTCGCCTGCGCCTGTTCAACCTGGGCGCGGAACTCGCTATCATCCAGCCGCGCGAGCACCTGGCCCTTCTTGACCTTATCTCCGGCTTCAACGCCCACCCACACCACTTTACCCACAATTTTCGAGCTTACCTCGATGGTGTGATGGGCCACGATATAACCACTTGCCGTGAGCACCGTGGCGCCACCGGACGGGGCCGAAGTTACGGCGACGCGCGCCACCTTCACCGCAGGAGTATTAGCCAAAACGCGCACGCCGATAATTCCGGCGGCGATGAGTACGGCCAGCGCCCCGATGATGATCACGCGCGGACCATAACGGCGGCCTCCCGGTCGTTCCGGCGTTTTTTTCTGCGAGCGGTCGATGCGAAGCACGCTTAAATCTTTTTCAGGATGTTCTGGCATAACAGCTCCCAAATCTAAATCTCAATTTTAAGATTTCAAATTTCAGAGATTTCCTGTTTTTCATTCACCTTTCACTTGTCTGTCGCTTCTTTTCTCTCGTCTCTCGCCACTGCCTTCAGGACCGCAACGCGGTCACGATGCTCTCGTGCGACGCGCGCCAGGCCGGGAAAAATCCGCCGAATAGCCCCATCAATAATGCAAATACGATTCCCGTGATGAAAAGTTCCGGCGTCACCCGGAAGTTGAAGGTGATCTCGCTGAACGTTGTAAAATTGGTGGTGCCGGTTGTGATGCCATTCACCGGCAGCGCCAGCAGGCAGCCGATCAAGCCGCCCACGAACGCGATCACCACCGACTCCAGCACAAACGAGAACAGGACACTGCGCCTTGAAAACCCGACGGCCCGCAGCGTGCCAATTTCTTTAGTACGGCGCGCGACGGCGGCGTACATCGTGTTCATGGCGGCAAACGACGCGCCCACGGCCATCAGCACGGCAATGAAAATCCCGAACCCTTTGATGGGCGCCGCCGCCGAGGTTTGGGTCTGGTAGTATTCAAGCTCGGTCTCGGTTTTGAGATGCAGGCGGCGATCGTTACTGGCTTCCTGTTCGATCTCTTTGACACCCGCCGGGCTGACCGCCCTCGCTATGACTTCAGTGTAATCGGGACGGTCGAAATCCGCCGCCAGATCATCCACGTTGGTCCAAATCTCCGAGTTGTATGCGGAGCGGCCCGCCTCGAAAATGCCGACGACAGTCCAGTAGCCTTTGGCGAACTTAATCTTGTCTCCAAGAGCGCAATCCTGAAATCGTTCGGAGAGCCGCTTGCTCACGATCACTTCCCTCATGCCAGGCCGGAACATGCGCCCCGCGACAAGCTGGAACTCGGGCCGCAGCGCCGCGCCATCCGGCCCCACGCCGCGGATGGTGACGTTTGACCCTTGCGTTTGCCCGATTCGCTTGAAGTTGACGAGAATGATCTCCTCCGGGTCAACCATGGGGTTGCCGCTCTTATCCGTGGCGATGCCGTGCAGGAAGCGGATGATGTGGTAGTTCTCGTGCGAGACGAAACTCACCCCTTCGGATTGCGAGCCTTCGCGCAGAATCAGCACGTTCAGGGGATCTCCCGTGGCCGTGAGCGCGGATTGCAAGCCGCCCGCAAGCGCCATCAGGATCACAAAGACGGCGACCGTCAAGGTGATGCTGAGCGCCGTGGTCAGCGTGGTGGTGCGGCGAACGATCAGGTTGCGAAGATTATATTTTAGAGGAATAGCCATAAGAATTGTTCCATTGATTCATTGATGTATTGAGTCATTGCCTGCCTCAATGATTCGATCCCCTCATCCAACGTACCGCAACGCTTCTGCAATCTTCACCCCGGAGGCGCGAAGCGCCGGGAAAATCGCGCTCACAATTCCCACTGCGGCGGCGATACCCAGGCATCCGGCGACCACCAGCAGAGGAATGGAAAAATTGGCGAGGAAAAAGCCCGATGTGGTGATTCCGCCCACCGCCATATAAAAAATAAGACCCACCGCAAAGCCGATGATCGCGCCCAAGGCCGTTGCGGCATAGCGCACGATCTTCACCCCAAGGTGAGTGGAAGGGCTTCCAAAAAGCGCCCAGGCGCCGTAAGCGGCGGGGGCCGCGATCAGCAGCGCGAAGGCATAGCCAAGCGGCCGGGCGGTGGTAAACGTGGCCTGAATGAACGCGTAAACCAATTTCGCCCCCACTGCTCCCACCACGCCTCCGATCAGCGCCACGAGCACGGCTTCACCGACCAGCAGCCACAGAATCGTCTTGCGGCGGAATCCGAGCGTCTTCAGCACGGCCACCTCGCCCGTCCGCTCCCGGATCGACATCGCCATGGTGTTACCCACGATCAAAAGAATCGTGAAGACCACGGCCAGCGAAATGGCCGATAACAGGAAGTTCAGGTTGCCAAGCATGGAGACAAATCCCAGGCGGAAGGCTTCGACTGTTTCGGTCTTGGTCTCAAAGGGAGAGTTATGAAACACCGCGTCAATCCGCTCCGCGACCTTGGGCACATCCGGAGCGTTGTCCACCCTGACGGTAAAACTGCCTACCTGGCTCGATTCATCCAGCATCTCGTTCAAGTAGTCGTAATGAAAATAAAGGGTGAGCTCCTGGGAAGGGTCCGTGGGATCGGTGTACAAGCCACGGATGGTGAGCTCAGGATTCACAGGATAGATGGTCCCTTTCAGGGTAATCGTCTGGCCGAGCGTCCAGTGATACTTATCCATGAGTTCTTTGCCTACAAGCGCGGCGGTGCGCTCGTTTTTCCACGCGGCAAGCTGATCAGGAGCGATGTGATATTCGTCAAAAACTTGGGCAAACTGATCGGTATCGACGGCAAAGTTCGCAAAAAAGTTGCTGGCGTCGATGTACTGGCCGCCAAACCAGTTTTGCGCGATCACATCCTTGACGCCGGGCACCGAGGCGATCCGCTCGCGGTAAGACGCTGGCATGGCTTGGGTGATGCCCGTCGCGCGATGCGTCACCAACGTGAGTTGGGTGCTGCCTTGCGTGTTGGCGGGATGATAGATGGCGGTAATGATCGCTTCCAGCGTGCTGATGAGGAAGATAGACACCGCGATGCTCAGGATGGTGAGCACGGTGCGGCGGGAGTTGCGAAGCGCATTTTTCCACATCAGAGACAAGAGCTTCATAGGTTTAATCCTTACCTGTAGCGCCGTCCTTTAGGGCGGCTTGCCGGTCATAAAGCCCGGCGCTACTCAGTCCGTTGCTTGGGCAGTTCGCCGAAAATATGGGGGCGGCGCCTTTAGGCTGTCACGCGCCGTTCCAATTGCTGGGATGATGGCAGGATAAACCCGCCGCACCGTCAATAATAGACGCAAGCTTTTCAGAAACCGGTTATGCCTTAGCCGCCGAAGCCGGCGCGGCTCGAAGGCATTCTTTCAAGCGTCCATTGAATTTCTTTGCGCGCGCGAAAGACCAGCGTCTTGGCGTTGGCCCGGCTTAAACCCAATTCCCGCGCGATCTCGTCATAGCCAAGCTCGCCGTAATATCGCAGCTCAACGGGAGCGCGGTAACGCTCCGGCAGCCTGGCGATGGCGGCGCGCACGGCGTCCTGCTGTTCCTGCTCCAGCAACTCCTCAAGCGGCGACTTCACACCCGACGCGCGTTCCGCGGGCTCGACGCTCTGTGGCGCAAGCACGCGCTGCTCGGCCCCCCGCCGCCGCAGGAGGTCGATGCAATAGTGGCTGGCGACGCTGGCCAGCCATCGGGAGAAAGGAAGAGCACGGTTGTACGTCTTCATCGCGCGAGGCAGGCGGGCGAAGACTTCGTTCGAAGCGTCTTCGGCGTCCTCGTGAGAACCCAGAATGCGCCGGCACAGGCTCAGGACGCGGGGATAAAATTCACGATAGAGATCCGCGAAGGCTTGCCCTTCGCCGAAGACCATATTCATGTTGAACGGAACTGAACTCATGGCTTCACCTCCGCTTTGCGCCTGGCAGCCTTGGCCTGCTCCCAGTGAATCCTTCAAATCCTTGCGGGCTGCGCTGCGATTGTCAGGTTATAAGGACGTCCGTTTGACGGTCCATCCGATTTGGAAGAAACGGCCTGCTAATAGGACAGAAGGCCCGAAATCAGCGATGGGCTGCGGTACCCTGCGCCGCGCCCGAGTTGCCATTTGCGGCGGAATCGGCCGCCGCTGCCTGCGTCTTGCTTACCCATGTTCCTGGGAAGGCGTTTGGGCGCCGCACGGCCCCGCCTTGCCCGCCGCGCCTGATTCCCTGTTCTGCTGCGTCACCGCCCGGATGCCCGCCAGCGAGAATTGCGTCAGGTGCCGGGCGATACCGTCGATGACCTCGGGAGTGAATTGCACGTGGGACGGCACGAAGTATTTCGACATCTGCCGGGTCGAGCCATAAATCAGGCACTGCCCCATGGTGCTCATCGTGCAATTCATTACGGCCGCATGTTGGCAGGGAAGTCCCATCAGTTCGCTGATAATGTTCGCCAGCCGTTCGAAGTTCGGGCGCATCCCCTTCTCGACCACGAGCGCGAAATCCGGGGTCGGGTCCGCCATTTCACGACTTAGAATCTTTCCGAACAACACATCCCTTTCATCCTCGCGCTCACCCAGAAGATTTCCCACGAACCACCGAAGGTAAAGATGGAGTTTCTCCTCAGCCGGCTTTCCCTCGAGGATCTGCGCGTGACGGTCCCGCTCAGCGACCCATCTGGCTAGCATGTATTCCAGCAGCTCCCGATAAAGCCCCGCCTTATCGCGGAAGTAATAGTTCACCGCCGCAACGTTTGCCCCGCCGGCTTTCGCACAAATCTCCCGGATTGAAACGTCCTTGAATCCATGCTCAGCAAACAACTGAGCGGCGGCGTCTAACAATCGCTGCCGCGTCTCTCTTTCGTCTATCAAACCAGGGTTGGAAATTGTCATGTTATTTAAACGCCAGTATAAAACGAACGTATCAATCAATGATTGAAACCTATGTATAAAACAAATGTTTTATATTGTCAAGCACTTTTTCTCTAATGTCATGTCACCGAAGTTCATTGAATAAGCCAGCTCCGCAGGAGCGACAGAATATAGCCCACGGCGCGAGCCGTGGGTTAGCCCAGTGTCCCTCTCCCCCTTCCCTCTCCCGCCCGCGCGGGAGAGGGGCGTCGAAGGCGGGGTGAGGGCGCTTGATCCCAGGGCTTCCGCCCCTGACGGGGCTCTGAACCCGGCCGCTGTAAACAGGGAACTTCATCAACGAACTTCGTTGACATTCGCGTTGCAGCGAATCCTTACGGGGGAGAGTTCAAA
>JBOGJY010000385.1:0-2884 GCA_050745325.1 Terriglobia bacterium | reverse complement strand
CCGCCGAAACGAGTGAGAAAAAGCCCGGCGGCGGGGACGCCGCCGCTACAACCGCGGTTGTCACGCAGATTCTGAAGCGCCTGTGAAAGGCAAGATACCTTGACTTACAATTCCTTTGATCGCCCTGAATGGCCCGGTTCTGCGGTGAAGAAGAAGCTCTCTCATTTCGATCCTGCCGGGCGCGTCCGTATGGTGGACGTTTCGGCCAAGCCGGAAACCGTCCGCCAAGCGGTAGCCGAGGCTGACGTCAGGATGAGCTCAGCAACGCGCAAGGCTCTCCCGCGCAATCCCAAAGGCAATCCCCTTGAAATTGCGCGCATCGCGGGGATTGCGGCGGCCAAGAAGACTCCTGATCTCATTCCTCTTTGCCACACGCTGCTGCTCAGCCACGTCGATGTGCAGGCTCGCGCCGGGCGGGGCGGGGTGCATATCACCGCTACTGTCCGGTCAACTGGCCCCACGGGGGTTGAGATGGAGGCGCTCACCGCCGCCGCTGTGGCCGCCCTGACGGTCTACGATATGTGTAAGGCGCTGGATCATGGAATCGAGATTACCGCCCTCCGGCTGGTTGAGAAATCCGGGGGCAAGAGCGGGAAGTACGCGCGAAGGCCGAAAGCAAAAAGCTGATCAACGGCAATGGACCACAAACCCAAGATGCCTGTTACTCCACGCGTTAAAATTCTGGTGACGAGCGATGCCAGCTCGCGTGGCGAGCGGCCGGACGCCTCCGGACCCGCGCTGCGCGCCGTCTTCGAAGCGCACAACTGGCAGGTGGCCGCCTGCCAGGTGCTGCCCGACGACCTTGCAACCATCCGCACACAACTGATCGTCTGGGCAGCCGCTAACGATTGCGACGCCATCGTTACCAGCGGCGGCACCGGGCTTGGGCCGCGCGATGTAACGCCAGAGGCTACACGCGCCGTAATTGAAAAGGAAGTTCCGGGCCTTTCGGAATTGATGCGCGCCGAAGGCATGAAGAAAACCCGCCGGGCGGCGCTCTCCCGGGGTGTGGCGGGGATTTGCAAAGGGAAACTCATCGTTAACCTTCCGGGCAGCCCCCGCGGGGCTTGCGAATCTCTTGAAAGTATCATTGACGTTCTGCCTCATGCCATTGACATCTGCCAAGGCCGGACGGAGCATCCCCCAGCGCCGAAGCCAGACCATAAGAACGTCTGAAAACTTCAAGATGCGGCTTCATTTCCCCCTCGGCAGCGCCGGCGAGACCACTTCTATGAGTGGCAAATGGAGGCGCGGGAGAACCCATGTCAATCTTGCGGCAATTCCGGGAGCCACGCCTTTCGATTTGGCAGTCCGCCGTGGATGAATCGATCGGGCGGAAGCGGGCGGCGCAGCGGACAGGCATTGTATCCGGCGTCATGCCGGGGGCGCCGGGCGCGGCTGGCGCGGTTCCCCAACCGGCCTTGCGTCCGAACCTTGCCCACCCCATGATTCAGGAGTCCGCCGCTTACTGCGCCGCGCAATCTGCAGGCGGCCTGCGTGATTCGTCCGCGGCGCCTGCCGCCAGGCTGCAAGGCGGCGGGCTGCTCGGCGCCGCGTGCTATTGTTCCGGCACGGCCATGAAACTGGCTGAGGCCACAATCCTCGGCAATGAACAGGATTGCCAGCGATACAGAGACGAGCTGGGTAAATTTACCGACTGCGACCCGCTCTATGTGGAAGCGGCGGAAAAGTACGCCGAGTATTTCATCGCTCAGTGTAAGAAGATTCCGTACCGCATCTATCAAAAGCTCACCGATTTCGTCCTGACGGACGCGCTTCCCGCGCAGTGCCGGGTGGCGATCCTGGGCGACTGGGGAACGGGTCTTGACGCCGCGATCAACGTGCTCGAGCAAATCGCGGCCAAGAAACCGGACGTGGTCATCCATCTCGGCGATATTTATTATTCCGGCACGGCCTTTGAAGCCCAGAACTACTTTTACCAGCCTTGGGCGCGCATTCTCGATCTCGCTAAAACACCCACTTTCACGCTTGCCGGCAATCACGATATGTACAGCGGCGGCGCGGGCTACTACGGCCTGATTGACCAGCTTCGCCAGCCGGCCAGCTACTTCTGCCTGCGCAACGAACACTGGCAATTTCTGGCGATGGATACGGGGCTGCACGATTCGAACCCGGCCTCGGGCGGCGCCGCGGCCACTTACCTTGAAGATACCGAACTGGTCTGGCACAAAGACAAAATGGAGTGCGCCGGCAGCCGCCGCACCGTGCTGCTCTCCCACCACCCGCTCTTCACCGCTTATGAAGAAATCGAGGGCGGCGCCGTAAACCTGCGCTTGCATTCGCAGGTCTTCACATTTTTTCCCAAGGTTGACCTCTGGCTTTGGGGACACGAGCACAACTTCGTGGTTTATGGGCCGCACCTGGGGGTTCAACGCGCGCGTTGTACCGGCCACGGCGGCTTTCCGATGGGCGTCGACGAAGATCCCACCGCGGCCCGCTTTCCCGAAACGCCCGTGATTAAGAAGGATGCAAAAGGCAATGACATCGCGCTCGGATCTGTAGGCGGGATTCTTAACCACGGCTATGCCGTTATGGATTTGGACGGCCCCGCGGCGGTGGTTCAGTATTTCCAGTCGAGTGATGCGGCGACGCCGCTCTTTGAAGAAACGATTCCGTAGCGATCGGTCGCGTTTCCTTAACTGCGACAGCACAGCAGCATGAACAACGGCTAAACGCCGTGGCGCCGAAGTTCATTGAATAAGCCAGCTCCGCAGGAGCGGCAGAATATAGCCCACGGCGCGAGCCGTGGGTTGCACCGTGTCCCTCTCCCCCTTTCCCCTCTCCCGCCCGCGCGGGAGAGGGGCGCCGAAGGCGGGGTGAGGGCCGCTTGATCCCAGGGCTTCCACCCTGGGCTACCTTCTTC